>DASQSC010000416.1:0-4171 GCA_035642555.1 Streptosporangiaceae bacterium
AGCAAGGGACTCATGGTGGCCGAGGTGAGCCCGGAAGGCGCGGCCGGCGGGCCGATCGGGCTGGTCGCCGACGGCGACCTGATCACCGTGGACACCGGCGCCCGCACGGCGGAGCTGCACGTGCCCGAGGCCGAGCTGGCATGGCGGCGGGCGCGGCAGCAGCCGCTCGCGCCGCCGCCCGGCTGCGGCTGGCTGTCGGTGTACGCGCGGTCGGTCAGCCCGCTCCGGAAGGGCGCCACCCTCGGCGGGTGAGCCGCAAGACGGGCACGGTGCGGCCCGGCACCCTGGCCGGCGGCGTCACTGCCGCCTGCCGGAGCGTCAGGCCTGGCCGGCGGCTTTCTTCAGCGCGCTCAGCCCGAGCCAGCCGTGGTGCTTCCAGACGATCTTCCCCGCGGCGGAGACCAGCACGAGCCAGGGCTGGTCCTGGACCCCGTAGCCGTCGGCGACCCGGCCCGTGTCGTCCCGGGCGACCGGGTAGGCGAGGGGCCGGCCCAGCCGTTTCAGGTAGGCGGCCGCCGCTCCCGGTGACGGCTCGGTGGCCGCCAGGTCCACCGCGGTCAGCCCGGGCAGCCGGCCTCCCCGAGCCGCCTCGGCGTAGCGGTTGAGGGCCAGCAGGTGGTGGCCCAGGTCCGTGGTCCCGGACAGCCAGGTGGCGAAGAACATGACCAGCCGGGGGCGTCCCGGGCCGAGGCTCACCGAGCCGTCCGGCACCCCCGGGAGCGTCACCGGCGATTTCGGGCCCGTCCCGGAAATGAACCCCAGCGACTCGTGGCGGGCGACGGCCGGGTGGCCGGGCAGCATCCGCGACACCTCGTGCGCCAGCACCTGCGCCTGCTGCCCGACGCCCGCGTAGTACATCTGGGTCAGGTACAGCATCCGCTCCCGGCCCTGCGGGTCGATGACCATGAGCGCCGGGGTGTGGTCGATCTCGCCGTGCTCGATCTGCAGCGCGATGTGATAGGCCCGCCAGACCCGCTTGAGCTGGCCGCGGGACCCGGTCAGGAAATCCCACTTGTTGACCATGCCGTGCGTCTGCGAGAACGCCATGACGTCGTGGATGCTGACGGCGTCCGGGTTCGCGTTCACTCCGAGCAGCTGGACCTGGGTGCCGGCCGGGCCCAGCAGTTGCTTGGCTTCCACCATCGCCGCCGTGGTCAGCGGGCACATGGTGGTGCACTCGGAGTCGTTGAAGGCGAGGATGACCGCCTTGCCGCGGAACTGGCTCAGCGACATGGCCTGCCCGAACTGGTTGACCAGCCGGAAGCCCGGGGCGGGCGCGCTCAGCGGGGTACCGGTGTCGAGCTCGGGGTTGGCCGCTGCCGCGCTGCCCGGGCCCGCGGCCTGCCCGGCGGCGGCGCCCGAGCACCCGGCGGCGAGCAGCAGCGCCACCATCGTCAGGGCCAGCCGCCAGGCGGCGGCCGCGCGGAAACGCCCGCGGCGGCTCACCGGGTGACTCCGGCATCGGGGATGCCAAGCATGCCCTTATATTCGCGCCGGCCCCCGGGCCCGTTCACGGCGCCCCCGCTGCGGCTAGCCCAGCCGCGGCTAGCCCAGCCCCAGCAGCCGCGCCGCGTTGCCGGTGTAGATGGCCGGCTTGACCTCGTCCCGGATCGCGGTCCGCTCCAGGTCGCTGCGCCAGCGGTCGGGGGTGAGCATCGGGAAGTCGGTCCCGAACATGACCTTGTCCCGCAGCAGCGTGTTGGCGTACTGCACCAGGATCGGCGGGAAGTACCTCGGCGACCACCCGGACAGGTCGATGTAGACCTGCTGCTTGTGGGTCGCGATCGCCAGCGCCTCCTCCTGCCACGGGAACGAGGGGTGAGCCAGGATGATCGGCATATCAGGAAAGTCGGCCGCCACGTCGTCGAGGTAGATCGGGTTGGAGTAGCCCAGCCGCAGCCCGCCGCCGCCGGGCGTGCCAGCGCCGGCCCCCGTCTGGCCGGTGTGGAACAGCGCTGGCAGCCCCGCGGCCTGGATGACCTCATAGAGCGGGTAGGCGCTGCGGTCGTCCGGGCGGAATCCCTGTGAGCTGGGGTGAAACTTGAACCCGCGCACGCCGTGCTCGGCGATGAGCCGCTCGGCGGCCCGCACGCCAGCCGCCCCGCGCGCCGGGTCGATGCTGGCGAACGGGATGATGACATCGGAGTTCGCCCGGGCCCGCGCCGCCACCTCCTCGTTCGTCGGCCGCGCGGGGTCGTCCGGGCGGCCGGCCACGTCGACCGTGAACGTCACCGCGGCCATGTTGCGCTCCCGGTAGTACGCGGCCAGGTCATCGACCGTGTAGGCGGCGGCGTCGGTCCTGAAGTAAGCCGCCATGTCAGCCAGCGACGCGCTTGCCGCGGCCGCCGGGGCCGACACCGAGCGGTGAACATGCGTGTGCACGTCGATCGCCACCAGGCTGCTGACATCCGGCCCGTTCCGCGCCGCCGGTTCGCTCATCGCTGGCACACCTCGCTCCGGATCCCGGTCCTGACTGGAGACTTTCATGCCGGCATAATCGTTGACAAACGTCCGCGGCGGCGGCCCGGAGCCTGCCAGCGCTCAGGGCGCGGACTGGCGGTCAGGGCGCCGGCTGGGGGTCAGGGCGCCGGCTGGCGGGCGGGAAGCGGGGCGGTGGCGCGGCACAGCACGAGGGCGGCCGCGAGCAGCACGCCGCTGACCGAGATGGCGCGCAGAACGCCCACCTGGTCCCCGAGGAACCCGATGACCGGCGGGCCCGCCAGGAAGGCCGTGTAGCCGATGGAGGCGGCGGTGCTCACCCGCCCGGCCGCGTGCGCCGGATCGTCGGCGGCCGCGCTGAGCCCGACCGGGAACCCGAGCGACGTGCCCAGGCCCAGCAGCACCGCCCCGGCCACCGCGACCGGCAGCGCCGGGCCGAGCACGATCAGCAGCAGGCCGGCCAGGGCGACGCCGGCGGATCCCCGCAGCACCGGTACCCGGCCCCGGGCATCGATCAGCCGCGGGCCGAACCAGCGGCCGGCCGTCATCGCGGCGAGGAACACCGCGAACGTCGCCGTGCCGAGCGCGGGCGCGACGTGGTAGCCGTCGATGACCGCGAGGCTGAGCCAGTCGTTGCCGGTGCCCTCGGTGAAGGCCAGGCAGAGCACGAACAGGCCGATCAGCAGGGTCCGTGGCTCGGTCCAGGCCGCCAGCGGGCTGCGGGCGGCACCGCCCTGGCCGCGGCGCGCGCCAGCCCGGGAGGCCGGGAGGAAGCCGCGGCTGGCGGCGGGCATGGTGACGGCGAGCACGACCGCGACCGCCAGCAGATGCACGGTCACCGGGACGCCGAGCGCCACCATGGCCGCGCCGGTGCCGGCCCCCGCCACGGTGCCGATGCTCCACCCGGCATGGAACCTGGGCATGATCGCGCGGCCGAGCCGGTGCTCGGCGGCCGCCCCCTCCACGTTCATCGCGACATCCCAGGTGCCACTGCCGAAGCCGAACATGGAAAGCCCGGCCGCCACCGGTGCGATGCCGAGCCGGTAGCCCACCGCGATGAGAGCCAGGCCCGCCGCCGCCAGCAGCGCCATGGCGGCCACCGTGACCTGCTGCCCCAGCCAGGTGATGACCAGCCCGGCCAGCACGGTCGCCAGGGTTGCCCCGGCTGCCCCGCCCAGCAGCACCAGCCCCAGCACGCCGGGCGACGCATGCAGGCCGTCCTTCACCTGCGGGATGCGCGAGGCCCAGCTCGCGAAGGCGAACCCGTTCCCGATGAAGACCGCGTAGACGGCGCGGACGGCCCCGGGCAGCTGGGAATCCTCGGCCGCGATGACCCGGTCCCGCTCAGCCGCGCATGTCGACGGCCCGGATCCGGGCCGGCCTGATCGTCACAGCCACCCTCGCCTCGCCCGGGTTGTCGTGCACCCAGAATTCGGCGTTGTACTTGGCGCCCAGCTTGCGGGCGAAAGCATAATCCGGGTCCGGCGCGGTCTCGGCCTCCCCCCGCAGCTCCAGGTACCGGTACGGCACCGCCAGGTCGAGGATCAGCAGGCTGCAGGCAGGGTTGCGGGCCAGGTTCTTCGTCTTCTGCCTGCTGGTGTTGAGCGAGAGCCGCACGGTGTCGTCCTCGGCGAGGAACCACACCTCCGACAGCTGCGGCCGGCCGTTGCCGCCGACCGTGGCAAGCGTGGCGAACTCGCTGCTGAGCAGGTCGCGGAAGGCGGCGGGGATT
>DASQSC010000417.1:0-5810 GCA_035642555.1 Streptosporangiaceae bacterium
AAAAGAATCATCGGGAACGCGAACGTCAGGATGGCCCCGCCGTAACTCCAGTCGCTGCCGCCAGCGGCGATCAGTGCATGCACTCCAGCCTCCTGCTGCGAGTCGCAATACGAATCATGTCCGGCCGGGCCCTGACGGCCAGGCCGGTCCCGACGTTGTCAGCAGCCGGTCCAGCCCGGCCGCCAGGGCCTGCCCGTTCTCCTCGTTCAGCCACCTGATCAGCAGCGCTATTGCCGTGATCATCAGCGGCGGCAGCGCCAGCATCCACAGCACCGCCCCGGCCAGCTGCTGGTCCCACAGCACCGAGCCGGGCCGGTACCCGGCTGGCAGAAAGGCCCGGTACAGCAGGCTGGAGCCGAAGGCGAGCACCATGCCCAGCACGGTCCAGGACGCCACAGTGCCTGCGATCAGCATGACCCTCGGCAGCGGCGGGAACCGCGGCGTCACCGGCCCCGACCCGATGAGCTGAAGCCAGAACGCGATGCCTACCCCAAGGTAGATGACGGTCTCGGCGGCGAACACCGCGGGGTCGCGCACCCCCGCGTCGTAGAGCGCCGGCACGTGCCATGCCCACCAGGCGGCGTTGAACGCCACGGTGACCGCGACCGGCCACGAGAGCCAGGACGGCGACTGGTACCCGCGGTCCGGCCGTGGCGCCGGCAGCCGGCCGACGCCCCGGGCCAGCGCCTGCCAGGGCGCCCCCATCGCGATCAGGCCCGGGATCACGAGCGCGAGCAGCAGGTCCTGCACCGACCGGAGCCAGATGTAGTGCCGGGCCCAGTAGCCGACCGGGGACACCAGGGCCACCGCGACCAGCAGCAAGCCCGCCGAGAAGGCAGCGGCCTGGGCGGGCGCGGGCCGCACCCGCCAGGCGCCGCGCAGGTACACCGCGGCTATCGCGGCCACCGGGGCCAGCACCACCGGATTGGCCGACCAGTGCGAGACCAGGTTCATGACGGCTGTGCCTCCGGGCTCCTCCTGTCGGTCAGATCACGTAGAACAGGACCCAGAACAGCACGGCCATCACGGCGGTGAAGTTCCAGACCGCGGTGAACGAGCTCAGGTTGGCCTGGAACCGCTGGACGGTGAATGCCTCGGCGTAGGTGGGCGGCTGCTCCACGAACGCGATGACCGGGATGAACCGCGACCGCGCGAGCAGCGACTCCAGCCAGATCATCATGGCCAGCAGGATGGCGATGAAGATCGCGTAAAAGCCGACGAACACGCTGGAGAAGCCGGAACTGGCCGGGAAGAACGGCAGGTAGATCAGCTCCACGATCTGGAGGCCCACCGCCGCCAGCCCGAACAGCAGCGCGACCGCGCCCCCGATCTGCCAGTCCAGCTTGTGGCCGGCCTTGATCCGCTGCAGGACCGCGTACTGCACGCCGGCGCTGACCAGCACCAGCAGCATGATCAGGACGCCGTAGCCCGCGGACGGCGGGTGGTACCCGGAGCCGTGCCACCGGCCGTTGGAGTTGATCGAGCGGAGGTAGAAGTAGCTGAACACGAACGCGCCGTACAGGAACGCCAGCCCGCCTATGGCCAGCCGGGAAGCGGTCCAGTTCGCGTTGAGCCCCGCCTCGTGGTAGAAGCCGGCCTCTTCCGTCTCCCGGCTCAGTCCTTGCACGGACGACGGAGTGCCTGGCTCGGCCATGGCTATGCCTCCACTCTCGCGTACGCCTCGCTGACCACGCCGACCGGCGGATTGAGGTCGGCGACCGCCGGTGCGTCCGGGTCGCCGTAGTCATACCCCGAGGACAGCACCACCGGGATGCGCTCGAAGTTCTGCGGCGGCGGCGGCGAGGGGAGCTGCCATTCCAGGGCCCGGGACCGCCAGGGGTTGCCGGTCTCCTTCTCCCGCCAGAACAGCGTGGACATGATCACGTTGATGAGGAAGATCAGCATCGACCCGCCGAGCAGGTACGCGGAGATCGACACCCAGTCATTGATCGGCTGGAGTGCCCGCGAATACTCGAACACCCGGCGCGGCATGCCCATGAGACCGGCCGCGAACAGCGGCAGGAAGGTCGAGTTGAAGAAGATGAACATGGTCCAGAAGTGGAGGTAGCCCAGCTTCTCGTTCAGCCTGATCCCCATCATCTTGGGCAGCCAGTAGTAGAGGCCCGCCATGAACGCGAAGATCAGGCCGCCCATGATCGTGTAGTGGAAGTGGGCCATGACGAAGAAGCTGCCATGCTCGGTGACGTCGGCCGGGACGTCGGACAGGAACACCCCGGACACCCCGCCGATCAGGAAGTTGAAGTAGAACGCCAGTGCGAACAGCATCGGGATGCTGAACCGGATCTTCGCCTTCCAGAAGGTCCCCATCGCGACCAGGAAGATGAACCCGGTCGGGATCGAGATCAGCTCGGTCGTGAGCATGTACAGCGGCCGCATGTCCGGGTTGATGCCGCTGTCGAACAGGTGGTGCTGCCAGACGAAGAAGCTGAGCAGCGCCACCCCGAACATGCCCGCGGCGCCCACCTTGTAGCCGAACAGCGGCTTGCGGGTGAACACCGGGATGATCTCCGACACCACCCCGAACCCGGGCAGGGCCAGGATGTAGACCTCCGGGTGCCCGAAGAACCAGAACAGGTTCTCCCACAGGTAGCTGCTGCCGCCGAGCTGGTTGACGAAGTTCGCCGTCAGCACCGACCGGTCCATCAGCATCAGGTAGCAGGCGGCGAACAGCACCGGCACGGCCAGCACCTGCAGGAACGACACGGTGAACATCGACCACACGAACATCGGCAGGCGGCTCCAGCGCATGCCAGGGGCCCGGTAGTTGATATAGGTGACGATCAGGTTGAACCCGGCCAGGATCAGCGAGACACCCATGAGGCCGAACGCCATCGCGTAGCTGTCCATACCCTGGGTGGCCTGGATGCTCAGCGGGGCATAGCCGGTCCAGCCGGTGGGGAACCCGCCCCACAGCACGCCCGACAGCAGGATGACGTACGCGGCCGGGGTGAGCCAGAACGCCAGTGCCTCGATCCGCGGGAAGGCCATCCGCTTGGACCCGATCATGAGCGGGCCGAAGTACTGGCCGAACGGCCCGAGCACGACCGAGGACATCATCATCATCATCATGGTCGAGTGCTCGCCCACCACCATCAGGTACTGGCTGGCGTTCAGCAGGTGGTAGGTCGGCGACAGCAGCTCGGTCCTGATCGCCATGGCGAACAGCCCGCCGGTCAGGAAGTAGGTCGTCATCCCGAACAGGTACTGGATGCCGACCACCTTGTGGTCGAGTGTGTACCGGAAGTACTTCGCCAGGCCGCCTTCGGGCGCGTGCTCGATGTCCGGCAGCGGCTTGCCGAGCGCCAGGCGGCCCAGGTCGTTGAACACCCCCAGGCCGGCCAGCCAGCCGAGGGTGCCGCACACGTAGCCGAGCACGATCGGCAGGTCGCGGATGTCGCCGAGGCCGGTGTAGTAGGCGCCGCCCGTGTCCGGCGACAGGGCGCTGCCGAGCCAGTGACCGAACAGGTATCCGAGCACCGCCCCGATCAGGCCGGTGTGCACGGCTGGCTTCAGCCACCAGGGCCTGGCATCTCCCCCGCCCGGGCCGGCCGGATGCATCCTGTCGGCGCCAGGCTGTGCTTCGATGGCCATCCGGTCACCCCTCCATCTCAGCGATCGAGTGCGTGGTCAGTCTGCGTGCCGCCGCTGGCGGCTGGAGCGGCGTCACGGCGACACCGGATCCCCGGGCGTCCCCGCCTGAGGCCCTGGGTAGTAGTAGCCGTTCGCACCGGTGATCCCGTTGATGTTCGGGTTGGTGAGGTCCTTGCCGAGCTGCTTGACCACGGTCGGGTCGTAGGTGAACGCGTACGGCGGCAGCGCCGCGAGCAGGTGCGACGACTGCTCCCGCCCCTGCAGGCCACTCGCCCAGCTCTGGAACTGGCTCGGCGAGACCACCTGGCCGTTGTCGAACATGGCCCCGTGCCAGATGCCGCACAGCTCGTTGCACCGCACGGTAAAGGTGCCGGTCTGGTCGGGCTTGGCGTACGCCACGTTGTCCACGCCGGGGTTGGCGTCCGCCTTTACCCCCAGCTTGTAGGCCCAGAAGCTGTGGATCACGTCCAGCGACGTGACGTGGAAGATCACCTCGCTGTTGACCGGCAGCACCAGGTCGGTGGTCTCCATGCCCCCGTACTGCGGGTAACGGTAGGTCCATTCCCACTGCTGGCCGATGGCCTGGACGACGAGCGGCTGGCTGGAGCCGGGCGACCAGGCCGGCGGGATCACCTTGGTGGCGCTCGCGGTGGTCACCCCGGGCGGGTTCCAGATCGGGGACGGGCCTTCGCCGCCGCCCGCGCCGTTCGGCACGATCAGCTCGTAGGTGCCGAAGCCGGCCAGGAACAGCACGATCACGGCGGTAACGATGATCCAGGTGGCCTGGATCCGGGCGGTGCCGTGGATGGCCGGGCCGTCCTCGTCGTCGTCTGGCCGGCGCCGCCAGGTGACCAGGGCGTAGGCGAAGTAGACCCAGATGAACACCAGCACCGGCGCGCACAGCACGGCCATGACCGCGATGTCGAACTGCTGGCCCCTGGCTATGTCCGTCATGCGCCCGGGGGGCAGGTGGGGGTACCAGACGAACCAGATGAGGACATCCGCGATCACGGAGAGGATGAACCAGGGGACGGCGATCCGCAGCGCGTGGTTCGGCTCAGCCTGGCCAGAGGCCTCGGAGGCGGCCATCAGGCTGTCACCTCCATCTCACCCATCATGTAGCCGATCGTCTGCATGGGGCCGCCGTTGCCGTCGATGAACCCGCCGCCGCACGGGATGAAGCACTGCCAGCGGAAGTTCCCCGCGTTGGCAGGTGCCTTGAAGGTGAAGGACTCCTGCGAGTACGGACCCGACGTGCAGGGTGACACACCGCAGCCCGCCTTGTTGAAGAGCGTGGTGTTGGGCGAGGCCACCGGCACGAACAGGTGGATGCCCGGGATCGCGAACGTGTGCCCGACCGAGCAGTGCGCCCAGCTGTTGATCTGGGACACGGTGGCCGGCTGCCCGAGCGGCTGGTCCGTGTTCTTGAACTGCTGGACGGTCATCGTGTTGCCGGCGGTGCCCTGAACCTGGGTCCAGTAGTTGTTGCGCAGCGGGGTGCAGCCGTCATAGCCCCTGATAGTCACGCGGACCGTGGCGTTGCGGGGCACCGAGAACAGCGTCGTGTGGACCCACTTCTTGCTCTGCGGGTCCTGGACGTAGTAGCTCACCCAGTCCGGGTGGGACGAGGTGTTGTTCTGGGGGTCTTCCTGCAGCATCACGTTCACCACGCCGCCGGACGCGGTGAAATGCACCGTCGGCGGCTGATTGACCATGGTGTGAAGGACAAGGAAGACCGCACCGACGACCACTGCGGCGAACGCCACGAGCAGGGTCACGATACGGACTGGCACGGACACCAGCCACCACCTCGCTTCTCTGTGGCGCACCCTGCGCACACGATTGTGCCCGGCCGTGCCGGTCCCCCCGGACCCCCGGCCGGAGGCCTGTTACGGTCCTGATCCTGGGGAGGAACGGCAGGCCGCAGCAACAGGTCAGCCGCTGAATGACGAAATTGTCATGAAACATGAGCCGGCCCGCTCTGGCCACCAGCAATTTGACGTGCGAATACACCCGCCGCAATCGGGCCGTTATCTGGCCGCACCCGGACCGTGATCCAGCCTTGGCGGCGCCCGGAG
The DNA here is from genome assembly GCA_035642555.1 of Streptosporangiaceae bacterium. Lineage (GTDB taxonomy): Bacteria > Actinomycetota > Actinomycetes > Streptosporangiales > Streptosporangiaceae > JAIRTY01. The sequence continues at coordinate 5,691 of DASQSC010000417.1, forward strand.
AGCACGGACGGAAACCGGATTGTCACCTTGCGGTGCGGCACCGGAAACTGGAACGTCACGCTTGACTACTGTGAGTAATCAAATGAAGGTACGCGGCCGCGTTCCCGCCACGTTGCGTGG
>DASQSC010000418.1:0-2615 GCA_035642555.1 Streptosporangiaceae bacterium
CTGGCCGGGCTCACCGCCGACGACCTGGTGCGGGCCATGGTGGGCAGGCAGATGCCGGAGCGGACCGCGGGGGAGCGGAGCGAGCCCGGCGAGCTGGTGCTGCGGGTGGAGCGCCTCACCCGGGAGGGCGTGTTCACCGGCATCTCGCTGGACGTGCGGGCAGGCGAGATCGTCGCGCTGGCCGGGCTGGTGGGGTCGGGCCGGACCGAGGTGGCGCGGGCCGTGTTCGGGATCGACAGGTACGACGCGGGGGCCGTGACGATCCGCGGGCGGCAGCTGCGCAAGGCCTCGCCGTCGGCCGCCATGGCTGCGGGCGTCGGCTACGTCCCCGCGGACCGTCGGCAGCAGGGCCTGGTCATGGACATGTCGGTGCAGCAGAACGTGGCCCTGGCCTCGCTGGCCGGGCTGCGCCGGGCCGGCCTGGTCCGGTCCTCCGCCGAGCGGGCGTTCGCCGCCGACTGGGCGCAGCGGCTGCGCCTGAAGTACGGCAGGCTGACCGACGCGGTGTCGCAGCTGTCCGGCGGCAACCAGCAGAAGGTCGTCCTCGCCAAGTGGCTCGGGCGCCAGCCCGCGCTGCTGATCGTGGACGAGCCGACGCGCGGCATCGACATCGCCACCAAGGCCGAGGTGCACGAGCTGCTGGTGCGGCTGGCCCAGCAGGGGGTCGCGATCCTGATGATCTCCTCGGAGCTGCCGGAGGTGCTGCACATCGGCGACCGGATCCTGGTGATGCGCGAGGGGCGGCTCACCGCCGAGTACTCCCGCCCGGAGGCCTCCGAGGAGAAGATCATGTCGGCCGCGACCGGCCAGCTGGCGGTGCAGGCCCCGTGAGAGTGACCGTCCCAGCCACCGCGGGCACGGCCGGCGAGCCCGCCGCCAGCGGGTCCCGCAGGCTCACCGACCGGGTCTTCCGGATCCGGGAATCGGGCATCATCGCGGTGCTGGCGGTGTTCGTCGCGGTCACCGCGAGCATTCAGCCGCGGTTCCTCAGCTCCGGCAACATCCAGTTCATCCTGGTGAACACCACGGTCTTCGCGCTGCTCGCGCTGGGCGAGACGATGGTCGTGGTCAGCCGCAACGTGGACCTGTCGATCGGCTCGGTGCTGGGTCTGTCGGCCTACGTGTCGGCGGGGCTGTTCGGCCAGGTGCACGGGATCCCGATCCCGGTGGTCTTCCTCACCGGGCTCGGGATCGGTCTCGGCTGCGGGGCCGCCAACGGGCTCATGGTGTCGATCGGCCGGGTCCCCAGCCTGGTGGTGACGCTGGCCACGCTCTACATCGTGCGCGGGATCGACATCCTGGTCGTCGGCGGCAACGAGGTGATCGCGCAGACGCTGCCGGACGGCTTCACCCAGATCCCGCGGGCCGGCCTGGGCGGCGTGCCGTATCTCGCCATCGTGATCGCGGCGGTGATCGGCGCCGGGGCTTACTACCTGCGCTCGTTCCGGTCCGGGCGGGAACTGTATGCGATCGGGTCCAATCCGGACGCCGCCCGGCTGGCGGGGATCAGCGTGGGCAGGCGGGTGTTCACCGCGTTCACCGTGAGCGGGGCGATCGCCGGGGTGGCCGGGGTGCTGTGGGCGGCCCAGTACCAGACCATCGACTCCAGCGCCGGGACCGGCTACGAGCTGCAGGTGATCGCGGCGGTCGTGGTCGGTGGGGTGGCGATCTTCGGCGGCAGCGGCAGCGCGGTCGGGGCCGCGGTCGGGGCGCTGCTGCTGCAGACCATCAGCTCCGCCCTGAACGTGCTGGGCATCCCGCCGCTGTGGATCCAGGCCATCGCCGGGCTGCTGTTGCTGCTGGCGATCACGCTCGACCGCGCGATCTCGGTGCGGCTGCTGACCTCGCTGCGAGTGAGGAGTTCCGGCGTTGGCACCTGAACTGGGCGCGCGGAGCTGGCCCGCCGGGGCCGCCCTGCTGGCGCGCCGTGCGGCCCGGTGGGAGACCGGGCTGGCGGTGCTGCTGCTGCTCATCGTCGTGCTCGGCGCCGCCGCCTCGCCCCAGTTCCTGACCACCTCGAACCTGTTCAACCTGCTGGTGACCTCGGGCGAGGTGGCGATCATGGCGCTGCCGATGACGCTCATCATCATCAGCGGCGAGATCGACCTGTCCGTCGCCTCCATCCTCGGCATGTCGAGCGCGCTGCTCGGCTACCTGTGGAGCATTCACTGGCCGATGCTGGCGATATTCGCCGTGCTTGTGCTGCTGGGGGCGGCGGCGGGCCTGGTCAACGGGCTGCTGGTGACCAGGCTGGGACTGCCGTCGCTGGCGGTCACCATCGGCACGCTCGCGCTGTACCGGGGGATCGCGCTGATGATCCTCGGCCCGAAGACGATCTCCAGCTTCCCGGCGCCCTACAACACCATCGGCGTGATCGCGGTGCCGCACACCGACATCCCGTGGTCGATGGCGATCTTCGTGGTGCTGGCGGTGGTCTTCGGGGTGATGCTGCACGCCACCGCCACCGGCCGGTCCATCTATGCCATGGGCGCCAGCCCGGAGGCGGCGCTGTTCTCGGGCATCCGGGTCAAGCGCATCAAGACGCTCTTGTTCGTGGTGTCGGGCATCGTCTGCTCGCTGGCGGGGGTGCTGTGGACCTTCCGCCTCGCCACCGC
>DASQSC010000419.1:0-3514 GCA_035642555.1 Streptosporangiaceae bacterium
GGCGGTGGCGAGCTCGGCGATCCGCGGGCCGAGGATGAACCGGCCCTGACCATCCCGGGCGAGCAGCCGGTGCCGTTCCAGCGCGACCGCGATGCGGTGGGCGGTCGGCCGCGCCAGGCCGGTGGCGTGCACCAGCTGGGCAAGTGAGGCAGGCCCGGATTCGAGGGTGTTCAGGACCGCAACCGACTTGTCCAGTACCCCGACTCCGCTAGAGTTGTCCATGGAACGATACTGCCGTCTCGCAATTTGAGACGCAACCGGCAAGAGGTGAATATTCATGGGGCGCACGCTCGCGCAGAAGATCTGGGACTCCCGCGTCGTGCGGAGCGCCGCGGGCGAGCCTGACCTCCTCTACATCGACCTGCACCTGGTCCATGAGGTGACAAGCCCGCAGGCGTTCGACGGGCTCCGGATGGCGGGCCGCCCGGTCCGGCGGCCGGACCTGACGGTCGCAACCGAGGACCACAACGTGCCGACCGCCGGCGTCACCGGGCCGGGCCTGCCGCTGCAGGGCCCGGGCAGCCCGGTCACCGACCCGGTCTCCCGGGTGCAGGTGGACGCGCTGCGCAAGAACTGCGCGGAGTTCGGCATCCAGCTGTTCCCGATGGGGGACGCCGGGCAGGGGATCGTGCACGTCATCGGCCCGCAGCAGGGCCTCACCCAGCCCGGCCTGGTGATCGTCTGCGGCGACTCCCACACCAGCACCCACGGCGCGTTCGGGGCGCTCGCGTTCGGGATCGGCACCAGCGAGGTGGAGCACGTGCTCGCCACCCAGACGCTGCCGCAGGCCCGGCCCGCCAACATGGCGGTCAACGTGACCGGCTCCCTGCCCTACGGGGTCACCGCCAAGGACCTGATCCTGGCGATCATCGCCCAGATCGGCACCGGCGGCGGGACCGGGCACGTGATCGAGTACCGGGGCGAGGCGGTCCGGGGCCTGTCCATGGAAGGCCGGATGACGCTCTGCAACATGTCCATCGAGGCCGGTGCCAGGGCGGGCCTGGTGGCCCCGGACGACACCACGTTCAGCTACCTGGAAGGCCGGCCGCACGCCCCGCGCGGCGCCGGCTGGGAGCGGGCGCTCGGCCACTGGCAGTCGCTGCCGACCGATCCCGGCGCCGAGTTCGACCGCGAGGTCACGCTGGACGGCTCGGCGCTGGCGCCGTTCGTCACCTGGGGGACCAACCCCGCCCAGGCGGCGCCGATCAGCTCGGCGGTGCCGGACCCGGGCAGCCTGGCCGACCCCGCCGCCCGCGCGTCCGCCGAGCGCGCGCTGACGTACATGGACCTGCAGCCGGGCACGCAGCTGCGCGACATCGAGGTGGACAAGGTCTTCGTGGGATCGTGCACGAACGGCCGGCTCGAGGACCTGCGCGCCGCGGCCGGGGTGCTGCAGGGGCGGAGGGTGGCCGGGGGCGTCCAGATGCTGGTCGTGCCCGGCTCGATGGCGGTCAAGGCCGCAGCCGAGGCGGAGGGGCTCGACGAGCTGTTCGCTGCCGCCGGGGCGCAGTGGCGGTCGGCGGGCTGCTCCATGTGCCTGGGCATGAACCCGGACAAGATGAGCGCGGGCGAGCGGAGCGCGTCCACCTCTAACCGCAACTTCGAGGGCCGGCAGGGCAAGGGCGCCCGCACGCACCTGGTATCGCCGCAGGTCGCGGCCGCCACTGCGGTCACCGGCCGGCTGACCGCACCCGCCGACCTGTAGACCCGGGAGGGACCTGTCATGGAGCCGTTCATCATCCACAACGGCCGGGCCGTGTCGCTGCCGCACAGCAACGTGGACACCGACCAGATCATCCCCGCCGAATACCTCAAGCGGGTCAACCGGACCGGTTTCGGCGACGGGCTATTCGCGAGCTGGCGGGCGGATCCGGATTTCGTGCTGAACCAGCCGGCCGCCGAGGGCGCGACGATCCTGATCGCCGGGTCGGATTTCGGCATCGGCTCGTCCCGGGAACATGCGGTCTGGGCGCTTCAGGATTACGGGTTCAAAGCCGTGATCTCATCCCGGTTCGGGGATATCTTCCGCAATAACGCGACTAAAGGGGGGCTGCTGCCGGTGCGGCTGCCGGAGGAGACCGTGGCCGCCCTGCACGACCTGGCCGGCGCCGGTTCGCCGGTCACGGTGACCGTGGACCTGGCCGCCCGCGAGGTGCGGGCGCAGCGCCCGGAGGAGGACAGCCCGGCGCTGGTGGCGGCGTTCGACATCGACGACTACACGCGCTGGCGGCTGCTGGAGGGCCTGGACGACATCTCGCTCACGCTGCGGCACGCCGACGACATCGCGGCCTACGAGGCCCGCCGCCCCGGCTGGCTCCCGGCCGCCGGCTAGCAGGAACAAACGTTGTAACTGTAACTTACCGCCAGAAATGCGAATAATTTAGGCGATACCGGTGGCGGAAATGCGTTGCCACCTCGCTGAAATGCTAGCCAGGCAGGCGACACGCCGGTTTCTTTCGCCGAGGTTATTGTGCCTGGCCGCCCGATCGCCTAATTTCGGGCTCGTCAGAGGTCGCGTTCCGGCAGCCCGCATGCGCGACCCAATGGGGGAACCGCAGGAGTGATTCCATGAACAAGCGTGACCTGATTGACGCGATCTCCGGCAAGGTCGGGGACAAGAAGACCGCCACCGAAGCGGTGAACGCCGTGCTGGACACCATCACGGCCACCGTCGCCCGGGGTGACAAGGTGTCCATCACAGGATTCGGGGTCTTCGAGAAGTCCGACCGGCCCGCCCGGACCGCGCGCAACCCGGCCACCGGCGCCCAGATCCGGGTGCCGAAGACCTCGGTGCCTAAGTTCCGGGCCGGCGCCGACTTCAAGGCGGTCGTCAGCGGTGACAAGCGGGTGGCCGCCAAGAAGCGGTAACCAGCAGGGTCACCACGGCGGCGGGGGCATCCGGCCCACGGCCGGATCCCCCCGCCGCCTGTTTTCCATGATCGTGGTGGATTGGCCGGCTAACACGCCCTCCTAATCACCACGATCATGGATTTGCGGCGCCGCCGCCGGCGGGGAGCGGGAAGGTGATCAGGGTGAGGGCGGTGATCACGCCGTCGGGGGCCAGCCGGATGGTGACCCGCTGGCCGGGGCGGAGCAGCCGCAGCCCGGAGACACCGAAGGCACCGGCGCCGAACTCCAGCACGGACCCGTCGTCGGCCAGCAGGCTCCCGGACCGGCGAGCCGGGTCGAAGCTGCGCACGGTGGCCTGCCTGACCTGCCCGGCAGGCCGGGCGGCCGCGGGACCCGGGCCCGCTGGGTCAGATCCCATACCGTTCCGGCTTGGCCGTCCTGGAGGAGAGCAGCAGGGCCGCCTCGCCGACCCCGATCCGGCCGTGCACGACCTCCACAACGACCTCCGCGATCGGCATCTCCACGCCGTGCGAACGGGCGAGTTCCAGCACCGGCTCCGCTGACTTCACTCCCTCGGTGACCTGGGAGACGCTGGCCGCCGCGGCGTCCAGCGGCATGCCGCGGCCCAGGTTCTCGCCGAAGGTGCGGTTGCGTGACAGCGGCG
>DASQSC010000420.1:0-7185 GCA_035642555.1 Streptosporangiaceae bacterium
GCCGAGGCTGAGCAGAAGGCCGCGACCGGCCTGCGGGTGCTGGCCCTCGGCCGGGCCGGGCCAGCGGCACTCGCCAGCCCCGGCGAGCTGGGCCCGCGGCCCGACGGCCGCGGGCAGCGGATCCCGGTCACCCCGGCGGCGCTGATCGTGCTCCGGCAGCGGCTGCGCGGTGAGGCCCCGCGGACCCTGGCCTACTTCGCCGAGCAGGGGGTGGCGGTGAAGGTGATCTCCGGCGACAGCGCCGCCGCGGTCGGCGCCATCGCCGGGCAGCTCGGCATCGAGGGGGCCGGGCATCCGGTCGACGCCAGGGAACTGCCGCCGGATGAGGACCCGGCCCCGGCCGAGCTCGAGCGCCTCGCCGACGCGCTGGCGGCTAACTCGGTGTTCGGCCGGGTCACCCCGCAGCAGAAGCGGGCGTTCGTGACCGCGCTCCAGGCCCGGGGTCACACGGTGGCGATGACCGGGGACGGCGTGAACGACGTGCTGGCGCTCAGCCGGGCCGACCTGGGGGTCGCGATGGGCTCGGGGAGCGGGGCGACCCGGGCCGTCGCCAAGGTGGTGCTGCTGAACGACAGCTTCGCCACCCTGCCGCACGTGGTGGCGGAGGGCCGCCGGGTGCTCGGCAACATCGAGCGGGTCGCCAGCCTGTTCCTCACCAAGACCGTCTACGCGATGATCCTCTCCTGCGCCACCGCGATCGTGGGCCTGGCGGCGGTCGCGGGCCTGGACGGGCTGCGGTTCCCGTTCCTGCCCCGTCACCTCACCCTGATCTCGACCCTCACCATCGGGGTGCCCGCGTTCGTGCTCGCCATCGCCCCTAACCTGCAGCGGGCCGCCCCCGGGTTCGTGAGCCGGGTGCTGAGGTTCGCGATCCCGGCCGGGATCGCCTGCGGGGCGGCCACGTTCTGCTCCTACCTGATCGCCCGGCTGGGGGTGGGAGCCTCGCTGGCGGCCGACCGCACCACCGCCGTGATCACCCTGTCGGTCGCTGCCATCTGGGTGCTGGCGCTGGTGGCCCGCCCTTACACGTGGTGGCGGATCGGGCTGGTGGCCGCCATGGCGGCGGGCGTGGTACTCGCCTTCGCGCTGCCGTTTACCCGCAGCTTCTTCGCGCTGCGCTCGTACGTCGCGGCCAGCGACCTGATCGCGATTGCCATCGCGGCCGCGGCGGGGATCGCCCTCACCGTGTTCCTGGGCGCCGCCGGCAGGCTCCCTGGGCAACGGGCCAGGGGCGGGGCGCGCCAGGCCGGGGACCCGGACGGCGTGCCCTAGGCTTGGGCCATGGCCGATCCACGGGAGGTTCTCGCGCACCGGGTGACGGACGCGCTCGGCGCCGCGTTCGGCCCGGCGCACGCGGGCGCGGACCCGCTGATCCGGCCATCGGCGTTCGCGGACTTCCAGTCCAACGCGGCGCTCTCGCTGGCCAGGCAGCTCGGCAGGCCGCCGCGGGAGGTCGCCGCGGAGCTTGCCGGTCACCTCGATGTGACCGGGGTGGCGGACCCCCCCGAGGTCAGCGGCCCTGGGTTCATCAATTTCACGCTCGCGACGGACTGGATCGCCGCCCAGGCCCAGTCACAGCTAGCGGATCAGCGGCTGGGCAGCCCGGCGGCGGACCCGCCGCAGAAGGTGGTCGTCGACTACTCGGGGCCGAACGTCGCCAAGGAACTGCACGTCGGCCACTTGCGCGCGACCGTGGTCGGCGACGCGGTGGTGCGGATCCTGGAATACCTCGGTCACACGGTGGTCCGCGAGGCGCACCTGGGCGACTGGGGCACCCCGTTCGGGATGATGATCGAGCACGCGCTCGACATCGGCGAGGCGGCCACTCACGAACTGCTCGCCGCGGGCGAGATCACCGCCTTCTACCAGGCCGCCCGGGCGAAGTTCGTCTCCGACCCGGCCTTCGCTGACCGGGCCAGGCGGCGGGTCGGCAGGCTCCAGGCGGGCGACGACGAGACCATGCGGCTGTGGCAGATCCTGGTCAGCTCCTCGATGGAGTACCTCACCGCCATCTACCAGCAACTGCGGGTCACGCTCACCAGCGACGACATGGCCCCGGAGAGCTTCTACAACCCGATGCTGGCGGACGTCTGCAAGGAGCTCGAGGCCGACGGCATCGCGGTGATAAGCGAGGGCGCCCTGTGCGCGTTCCCGCCCGGGTTCACCGGCCGGGACGGAGCGCCGCTGCCGCTGATCCTGCGCAAGAGCGACGGCGGCTACGGGTACGGCACCACCGACGTGGCCGCGATCCGGCACCGGCTGGTGGACCAGCACGCGGACCGGATCATCTACGTGGTGGGCTCGGAGCAGTCGCAGCACCTGCAGATGGTGTTCGCGGTGGCCCGCGAGGCCGGCTGGCTCACCGGCGGCGCCCGCGCCGAGCACGCCGTGATCGGGATGGTGACTGGGGCCGACGGCAAGCGGCTCAGGACCCGGGAAGGCGAGCAGGTCAAGCTCAGCATGCTGCTCGACGAGGCGGTGGAGCGGGCGGCCGCGGTCATCGCCGACCGGTATGCCGATCCCGCCCTCCGGGCGCAGATCGCCGAGGCGGTCGGCATCGGCGCGGTCAAGTACGGCGACCTGTCGGTCGCCCGCGACTCCAGCTACGCGTTCGACTTCGACCGGATGCTCGCGCTCACCGGCAACACCGGGCCGTATCTGCAGTACGCGACCACCAGGATCCGGTCGATCTTCCGCCGCGGCGGGCTGGACCCGGACGCTGCCCGGGGACCGGTCCGCATCGGCGAGCCCGCGGAGCGGGCGCTGGCCCTCGCCCTGCTGGGATTCGGGACCGTGCTGGGGCAGTCGGCGGAGGACGCCGAGCCGCACCGGCTGGCAGGCTTCCTGTTCGACGTGGCGAGCGCCTTCACGACGTTCTACGAGGAGTGCCCGGTCCTGCAGGCTCCCGACGAGGCCAGCAGGGAGAGCCGGCTGGCGCTGTCCGCGCTGACCCTCCGGGTGCTATCGGCCGGGCTGGGCCTGCTCGGCGTCCCGGTCCCGGAGCGGATGTAGCACCAGCCAGGCCCGGCCGTCAGCCACTTCCCCGGTAGCTCCCAGCGAACTCCCAGGCTCGGCACCTCACGATCCCAGGCCCGGCCGGCAGCATGGCCGCCATGGATACGAACCTGCCGCGCAGCGGCGATGAGCACCCCTCCGCCCGGGCCGACACGGCGGCGGGCCGGGACGACACCCAGCCATTCTGGAACGGGCCCGGGCCGCCGCAGCCTCCCCGCTACGGCCCGGGAGGGTTCCCCCAGCAGCCTGCTCCCGGTTCCGCTGGGCTCCGGCAGCATGACCCGCGCGGCCGGCGCCCGGCCTGGCACTGGACCGCCGGGATTGCCGCCGCCGTGCTGCTGGCAGGCGGCGGGGCCATCGCCGGCGTGTCACTGGCCGGCAATTCCTCGCCGGCCGCGCTGTCCTCATCCGCCAGCCCTGCATCCGCCGGCGCCGCGCCCGCCGGGACGGCTGGCCCCACCGGGCAGGCCGCGGTCCTCAACGCGGCCCTGAACTCGGCCGGCTCACCGTCCGCGCCGTCCTACCTGGACTCGTCCGGCAACGTGGCCGGCCTGTCAACGGCGGGGGGCACCGCCGGGGCGGCAGGCGCGGCCGTCGCCAGGCATGCCCGTCGCTGCCTGCGGGCGCGCGCCGCTGCCCGGATAGCCGGCCGCCCCCGCCTCGCGCGTGCCATCCGCGCGGCCTGCCGCCACCCGGTGCTGCGCCGGCTGGCCCTGAGCGGCGTCCATGGCGAGTTCACGTTCCGGATCAAGAGCAACGGTTTCAAGAACATCGCATTCGAGCGCGGCACGATCGAGTCCGTCGGCAGCGGCAGCGACATCGTGGTCCGTGCCTCCGACGGCACCACCTGGACCTGGGAACTGGTATCCAGCACGGTCGTCAGGGAGAACGGCAGCAAGACATCAGAGAGCTCGCTGGCAGCGGGCGACCAGGTATGGACGGCCGGCCCGGTGGTCCGGGGAGCCAAGGACGCCCGGCTCGTCGTGATCCGCCCGGGCACCCCGGCGCCGTCCCCCAGCTAACCTGCTCCGGCACGCACCGGCGGTCCCCCCGGCAGTCATCCGCGGGGACCGCCGCGGCGCTGTCCGGTACGTCACAATGACCCTCGAGGCAATGAGCGACAACGACCGCGTCCCCCGGGTGCTCGTCGTGGACGACGAGCCCAACATCCGTGAGCTGGTGCAGGTCGCGCTGAGGTTCCACGGCTGCTCGGTGAGCACCGCCGCGAGCGGGCCGGAGGCACTCCGGCAGGCCGACGCGATCCGGCCGGACCTCATCGTGCTGGATGTGGTCATGCCGGACCTGGACGGCTTCGAGGTGTGCCGCCGCCTCCGGGCAGCGGGCAACGAGGTGCCGGTGATCTTCCTGACCGCACGGGACACCTCCTCCGACACGGTCACCGGCCTGGCGCTGGGCGGCGACGACTATGTGACCAAGCCGTTCTCGGTAGAGGCACTGGTCGCCCGGGTCCGCGCGGTGCTGCGGCGGGCATCCCGGGCCGAGGTCGCCGACACCGACGACGGGCTGCTGCGGGCCGGGGATCTGGAACTCGACGAGTCGCGGTGGACCGTCCGGCGGGCCGGCAGCCAGGTCGAGCTGTCACCGACCGAATTCCGGCTGCTCGCCTATCTCATGCGGCACCAGGGCCGGGTGCTGACCCGGGCCCAGCTGCTCGAGAGCGTGTGGGGATGGGACTACGCCGGGCAGTCCCAGATCGTCGAGACCTACATCAGCTACTTGCGCCGCAAGCTCGACCCGCTCGGGCCGCCGCTGATCCACACCCAGCGGGGCGTGGGCTACAGCCTGCGGCAGCCCGGGGCCGGCGGGCCGGGGGGATGAGCGGACCCGGGCGGCTGTCGCTGCGTGCCCGCCTGCTGGTGCTGCTGGTCGCGGTGACCGCCGCGTTCCTGGTGATCATGGGCGCGGTCACCACGGTGGTCCTGAGCAGGCAGCTGGCAGGCAGGTTCAACGCCGGGCTGGCCGCTGCCGTGTCGCGCAGCCCGGGGGCACTGCGAACCTCTCCCGGCGAGTACCTGGCCGCGGCGGTATCCCGGCGGACCCGGGAAACCGTCCTGCTCACGCCCGGCAGCCTCGGCCAGCAGTTCGAGGCGTCGCTGGGGCAGCTGAACCGGTTCCGGCTGCTGCGCGATTACACCCATCAGCCGTTCCAGCTCGTGCTGGCCGGCGGGACCAGGCTGCGGGCACGCGCCAGGCTCGCCCCCGCCGCCACCATCGGGAGTGCCGCGCTGCCGCGCGGGCTGGTGCTGCTGGTGGTCGCCCGGCCGGTGGACCAGAGCGGCAGCACCGTGGGCGGAGTGGTGATCGCCGAGCTGATCACCGGCGGCGGACTGCTGATGCTGCTGGCCATCGGCGGGCAGTGGCTGATCGGCCAGGGACTGTCGCCGCTCGGCGCGATGGCCACCACCGCCCACCAGATCACCACCAGGGGCGACCTCACCGCCCGGATGCCGGAACCCGACGACACGACCGAGGTTGGCCGGCTGGGCACGGCCATCAACACCATGCTCGACCGGATCCAGCACGCGTTCACGGCCCGGCTGCGCTCAGAAGAGAAGGTCCGCCAGTTCGCCGCGGACGCCTCGCACGAGCTGCGCACGCCGCTGACCACGATCCGGGGCTATGCGGAGCTGTATCAGCAGGGAGCGCTCGGCCCGGACCAGCTCCCGGACGCGATGCGCCGGATCGACCAGGAGTCCCGGCGCATGAGCACGCTGGTCGCCGAACTACTGGAACTCGCCCGGCTGGACCGGACCTCCTCGCTCGACCTGGCCGAGACCGACCTGGCGGCGGTGGTGCGGGACGCAGTCGCCGACGCCCGGGCGGTGGAGCCGTCCCGGCCGGTCCAGGCCGAAACCCCGGACCGGCTGGTCGCGGTCGTGGACGAGGCCAGGATCCGGCAGGTGCTGGCGAACCTGCTCGGCAACGTCCGCGAGCACACCCCGCCGGCCACGCCGGCGGCGGTGCGGCTGGCCCTGGTGCGCGGCGGCGTGGTGATGGAAGTCGCCGACGCCGGCCCCGGCATGCCCGCCGGCGACGCCGCCCGCGCTTTCGACCGGTTCCACCGCGGCCCGGGCCACGCCGCTGCCACCGGACCCGGACCCGGGTTCGCCGCGCAAGCTCTCCCCGGCCAGCAGGCCGCAGCGCCGGGCCCGGACCCCGGAAACGGGCACGGCCCGGGGGGAACTGACGGCAGCGATGCCGCCACCGGGGGAAGCGGCCTCGGCTTGTCGATCGTGCAGGCCATCGCCCAGGCCCACGGCGGCCAGGTGGTGCTCGAATCCCGCCCCGGCGCAGGCACCCGCGTCCGTGTCTGGCTCCCCGCCACCGTCTCCGCCTAAGTCAGGGGATGCCGGCCAGGCGGAGCAGGCCCGCGGTGGCGGCAGCGGCGACGACCACGACCGGGAAGGGCACCCGCCGGAGAGCCAGGATCCCGGCAACCGCGACGCCGGCCGGGCGGGCCCAGCCAGCGAACCCGTGCCCCTGCGTCAGTGCCGACGTGGCGACCAGCGCGATCAGCAGCACGGCAGCGGCAGCGGTCAGCAGCTGCCCGGCCCGGTCCGGGAGCCTGACCCGGTTCCGGAGCACCGGGCCCGCCAGCCGGAACAGGTAGGTCCCGGCGGCCAGCACCACGATCGCCAGCAACGGCATCAGCGCTCGCCCCCCGCCCGATCCGGCTCCGGCGGGAGCGCCGCCGGGCCCGGGTCAGCCTGAGCTGCTCCCGGCCCCGCCTGGCCCGTGTCGCGACCCGGGCGGCCCGCCGCCACCAGGCCGGCCAGGGCCAGCAGCACCGGCACGCCGGGCGGCAGGAACGGGGTGACCGCCACCGCCCCGGCCGCGCCGAGCAGAGCAGCCCGGCGGGTGCCGCGATCCGCGAGGGACGGCAGCACCAGGGCCAGCATCACCGCCGGGAAGACCGCGTCCAGCCCGAACCTGTCCGGATCGCTGATGGCGTGCCCGGCCAGGGTGCCCAGCACCACCGCCAGCACCCAGCACCCGAGCAGCGCGAGCCCGCAGGCCCAGAACGCGGCCCGGCTCCGCTCCGGGTCCCGGTGCCGCAGCGCGAACGCCACCGACTCGTCCACGATCAGGTGCGCGCCGGGTAGCCGGGTCCGCCACCGGTCGCCGAGCACATCAGCGACGGCAAGCCCG
>DASQSC010000421.1:0-4428 GCA_035642555.1 Streptosporangiaceae bacterium
GCCCAGGGGCCGATCAGGGCGACGTCCTCGACCAGCCGGGTGGGCACGGCCGCGATGGCGCCCTTCCGGTCGCCGGCCAGGTAGTGGTCCTGGATGGCCCTGGCCTCGGCCTCGTAGCCCATCCGGGCGAACACCTCGTGATGGAAGTTGACGTTCCGGGCGCCCATGCCGCCGATGTACAGCGCCAGCGAGGGGCGCAGCATGTCGGCGGCCCGCTCGAGGTCGCCGTCGGGGATGATCGCCATCGGGCCGCCCACCACGTCGAAGGTCTCGCGGGTGTGCCGGGCGCCCGGCCGGGCGAAGCCCTCGGCGAGCGCCGCGGCGTAGAAGTCGTTCATGGCCGGCGAGAAGAAGATCGTGTTCCAGCCGTCGGCGATCTCGGCTGCCAGCGCGACGTTCTTCGGCCCCTCCGCGCCCAGGTAGACGGGGATCTCGGGCCGGTAGGGGTGCAGGATCGGCTTGAGCGGCTTGCCAAGCCCGGTCCCGCCCCGGTACGGCAGCTGGTAGTGCCTGCCCTGGTAGGTGACCGGCTCCCGGCGGGCGATGACGGCCCGCAGGATGTCGATGTACTCCCGGGTGCGCTCCAGCGGGCGCGGGTAGGGCTGGCCGTACCAGCCCTCCACCACCTGCGGGTTGCTGGCGCCGACCCCGATGATGACCCGGCCCTGGGTGAGGTGGTCCATGGTCATCGCGGTCATCGCCAGCGTGGCAGGCGGGCGGGCCGACAGCTGCGACACGGCGGTCCCCAGCCGCACGCGGGAGGTGCGGGACCCGTACCAGGCCAGCGGCGTCCAGGCGTCGCTCCCCCACGCCTCGGCCGTCCAGATCTGATCGAGCCGGAGCCGGTCGGCGGCGGCGAACAGCCCGGCCGCGTCGGGCGGCGGCCCGCTGCCCCAGTAGCCGGCGATGGTCGCGATCTTCATGCGGGCCTGCCGGTCAGGGCCGGCCGCCGAGCCGGGCCAGCGCCTCGCCGGCCTCCTTGAGCAGCGAGGACATCACCTCGGCCACCGGGCGGACCTCGTTCATCCGCCCGACGATCTGCCCCACCGGCATCGGCACCACATCGGGCTGGCCGGATCGCATCAGCCGCTGGTGCGCGTCGCTGACGAGCAGGTTCTGCAGCGGCATGGGCAGCGGCTCCGGCGCGCCCGGCTCCGACCAGGCCTGCGTCCAGCGGTTGCGGAGCAGCCGGGCGGGCTTGCCGCTGTAGATCCGCGACCGCACCGTGTCCGACGAGGTGGCGGCCAGCAGCGCGGCCCGCACCCCGGGCAGGTCGGAGGTCAGCGCGTACTCCTCGGTGGTCAGCCAGGCCGAGCCCATCCACACCCCGGCCGCGCCGAGCGCCAGCGCCGCGACGATCTGCCGGCCGCTGCCGATCCCGCCCGCGGCGAGCACCGGCACCTCGTCCCCCACCGCGTCCACGATCTCCGGGATCAGCACCATGCTGGCGATCTCGCCGGTGTGCCCGCCCGCCTCGTAACCCTGGGCAACGACCAGGTCCACGCCCCGCTCGACATGGCGGCGGGCGTGCTCGGCCTTGCCGGACAGGGCGGCCACCAGCATCCCGCGCTCGTGCGCCCGCTCGATGACGTCCGCCGGCGGGGAGCCCAGGGCGTTGGCGATCAGCCGCGCCGGGTGTGCCAGCGCGACCTCGACCTGCTGCCGGGCCACCGAGTGCAGCCAGCCGAGCACGCCGTCCGCGCCCGGGGTGCCGTCGGGCAGCGGCGGCACCCCGAGCCTGATCAGCGTCTGTTCCACGAACTCCCGGTGGGCAGGCGGGACCAGGCTGGCGAGGTCTGCCGGGGCGCCCTCGGCAGGCACCCGGGCTGGCATGACCACGTCCACGCCGTAGGGGCGGCCGCCAGTGCTCTCATCCAGCCACCGCAGGACGGCGTCCAGCTCGCCCGGGTCGTTGAACCGGACGCAGCCGAGCACGCCCAGTCCCCCGGCCCGGCTGATGGCGGCGGCGACGTGCTCGGATGGCGTGAACCCGACGATGGGGTGCTCGATGCCGAGCAGGTCACACAGGCTCGTGCGCACTGTCCTCCTCTGCCGGCTGGCGGTCGGGCTGGTGGCGGTCGGGCTGGTGGCGGTCGGGCTGGTGGCTGCCGGTGTACTCGTGCGCCCAGGCGTAGTCGGCCTTCCCGGAAACGGTGCGGCCGATGACGCCGACCACCCACACGCTGCGCGGGATCTTGTAGCCGGCTATCTGGCCGCGCAGGTGCGACTCCAGCGCGGCCAGGTCCAGCGCGGCCCCCTCGCGGGGCTGCACCAGGGCGGCCACGCCCTGCCCGAGCCGCTCGTCCGGGATACCGATGACGAGCGCGTCGAACACGTCCGGGTGGGACTTCAGCGCCCCCTCGACCTCCTCCGGGAACACCTTCTCGCCGCCGGTGTTCACGCAGGTGTTGCCGCGGCCCAGCAGCGTCACCGAGCCGTCCTGCTCGACCCGGGCCCAGTCGCCGGGCACGGCGTACCGCTTCCCGTCCACCTCGACCAGCATCTGCGCGGTCTTGGCCGGATCCTTGTAGTAGCCGAGCGGGACGTGCCCGCCCCGGGCCAGCCGGCCCACCTCCCCCGGCCCCGCCGGGCGGCCGGCCTCGTCCAGCACCAGCACGTCCGGCCCGGGCCTGACGGTGGGGCCGCCGCGGTGCTCAGCGCCGGCGGCGACCACGCCCAGGCCGGCGAAGCCGGTCTCGGTGGAGCCGATCGCCTCGGTGATGAACACGTCCGGCAGCGCCGCCGAGCAGGCGTCCTTGACCGCCGGGGAGAACAGCGCCGCGCTGGAAGACAAGGCGACCAGCGACGAGATGTCATAGCTGCCCTCGCGCAAGGCGTCGATCAGCGGCCGGGCCATCGCATCGCCGATGATCACCAGCACGTTCACCTTCCGCCGCTGGACCGCGCGCCAGATCTCGCGGGCGTCGAACTTCGGCAGCAGCACCACGGTCTCCCCGGCGAACAGCCCGGCCAGCGCTGCCACCTGCGCGTTGCCGTGGATGAGCGGCGCGGCGCAGAGCTTGACCAGGCCGGCTCCGGCCTGCCCGCGCCGGGACTGCTCCCACTCGTCCGGCAGCGCCTCACCGGTGACGAAGTCGATGCCGCCGCCGAGCGTGCGCCAGATGTCCTCGCTGCGCCACATCACGCCCTTGGGGTAGCCGGTGGTGCCACCGGTGTAGATGATGTACACGTCGTCGCTGCTGCGCGACCCGAAGTCGCGCTCCGGCGACCCGTCGGCCAGCGCCGTCTCATACCCCGCCGCGCCGCCCAGGTCAGCGTCGCTGCCGTCCTCGATCACCACGGTCCCGCGCAGCCCCGGCGCGGCGCCCGCCACGGCCGCCACCAGCGGCCCGAACTGCCGCTGGTGCACCAGCACCGCCGGATCGGAATCGGCTACCAGGTAGCGGAGCTCGTTCTCGGCGTACCGGTAGTTGATGTTGACCGGGGCGGCCCGCAGCTTGCACGCTGCCAGCAGCGTCTCCAGCGCCTCGATGGAGTTGGCGGCGTAGAGGCCGACGTGGTCTCCCGCCCGGACACCGATCCCCGCCAGGTGGTGGGCCAGCCGGTTGGTGCGCGCCTCCAGCTCGCGGTAGGTGAGCGCCCGCTCGCCGCAGGCGACCGCGAGCCGGTCGCCGAACGCATCCGCCGCATGCTCGAATAGGTCGGCGATGTTGAGGGCCATGGCTGAAAAGTAGAACGTGTTACTGTTTTGGCGCAAGCCTCCCGGCGCAACCTGAGGAGATACCGCTGTCATGACCTCCGCCCCGCACGCCCTGATCGAGCGCCGCGGGCCCGTCCTGATCGTGACGATGAACCGGCCGCAGGCCAGGAACGCGCTCAGCGGCCCGATGCTGGCCCTGCTCCGGCAGGCCTGGGACCGGGCCGACAGCGAGCCCGGCATCCGCGCCTGCGTGCTGACCGGCGCGGGCGGCGCGTTCTGCGCCGGCGCCGACCTGAAGGCCATGAACGAGGCGCACCCGGGCGGCGGCGAGTTCGACCCGTCGGTGCTGGAACCGCTGCTGAAGGGCCGCCGCCTGACCAAGCCGCTGATCGCCGCTGTCGAGGGCCCGGCGATCGCCGGCGGCACCGAGATCCTGCAGGCCACCGACATCCGGGTGGCCGGCGAGAGCGCCCGGTTCGGCGTCTCGGAGGCCCGGTGGGGACTGTTCCCGCTGGGCGGTTCCGCGGTGCGGCTGGTGCGGCAGCTCCCCTACACGGTCGCCGCCGACCTGCTGCTGACCGGACGGCACATCTCCGCGGCGGAGGCCCTCCGGATCGGCCTGATCGGCCACGTGGTGCCGGACGGGCAGGCGCTGCCGAAGGCGCTGGAGATCGCGGCGGCGATCGCGGCGAACGGGCCCGTCGCCGTCCGCGCGATCCTGCGCACGATCCGGGAGACCGAGGGCATGCCGGAGAACGAGGCCTTCA
>DASQSC010000422.1:0-2469 GCA_035642555.1 Streptosporangiaceae bacterium
GACCGGGCCAAGTCTGACTTCTTCGCCACCGTCTCCCACGAGATGCGGGCTCCGCTGACCAGCGTCGAGGGGTACCTCGAGATGCTCAGGCAGGGCGAGGCGGGGCCGGTTACCAGCGTCCAGGCCAAGATGCTGGAGGTCATCGACCGCAACGCGGGGCGGCTGCGGAACCTGATCGAGGATGTCTTCACGCTCTCGAAGCTGGAGTCGCACGCATTTAGTTCGATGACCCGGCGGGTGAACATGGCGGAGGTGGTGACCGGCGCGGTGGACGCGGTCCGGCCCTCGGTGGCGGCGGGCGGGCTCGCGCTGGGCGTGGCGGTCGCGGACCGGCCGCTGGTGGTGGAAGGGGACGCCGGCCAGCTCGACCGGGCACTGATCAACCTGCTGTCGAACGCGGTGAAGTTCACCCCGGCGGGCGGCCGGGTGACCGTCTCCGCTGCCAGTGAGGCTTCGGCCGCCGTGATCCGGGTCGCCGACACCGGGATCGGCATCCCGGAGGCGGACCGGAAGGAGCTGTTCGGCCGGTTCTTCCGGGCATCCAACGCCCGCGAGCGGACCCAGGGCGCCGGCCTCGGGCTCGCCATCGCGGCGACCATCGTCGCCAACCACCACGGCGAGGTCTCGCTGGACTCCCGGGAGGGCGGCGGGACCACGGTGACGGTCAAGCTCCCGCTGGTGCCCGAGGCGATCACCTGAGCCGGGCCGGGGCCGCTGCCCGCCAGGGACCGGCCCCGGGAGGACCAGCCCGGCTCAGCCCGGCGCGGCACCCACCAGGCCCGTGGCGGCCGCCCGCAGCGGGCCCAGCCGGGCCACCGCGGCCGCCCTGGCCGCGGCCAGCGGCCGGGCCCCGGCCGGCTCGACGACTTCCAGGTAGACCTTGAGCTTGGGCTCGGTGCCGCTGGGCCGGATCACCACCCGTGCCCCCGGCAGCCGGTAGGACAGCACGTCGGAGCGGGGCAGCCCGGTACCGTCAGCGGCCAGGTCAGTGCTGCCGGTCACCGGCTGGCCCGCCAGGGCGTCCGGCGGCCGCGCCCGCAGCCTGCTCATCACCTCACCCGGCGCCAGCCCGGCCGCAGTGACCTGGCCGGTCAGGTGGACGCCGTGGGCGGCTTCCAGCACGTCCCAGCGATCGAGCAGGGTCTGGCCGGCGGCGCGGGCCGAGGCCGCCAGCGACAGCACGGCCAGCGCGGCGCTGATCCCGTCCTTGTCCCTGACCGTCTCGCCCACCGCATACCCGAGCGCCTCCTCGTATCCGAACACGAACCGGCTTCCCGGCACCGTGCCGGCGGCGCGGACGATCCACTTGAACCCGGTGAGGGTCTCCGCGTAACGGGATCCAGCGGCCGCCGCGATCTTGCCGAGCATGGTCGAAGACACCACCGTGGTCGCCACCAGCCGACGGCCGGGCGCCGGCCAGGCAGCCGTTCGTTCCAAAAGGTAGGCACCGAGCAGGCAGCCCACCTGATCGCCGGTGAGGACCTGCCACCCGCCGGGAGCGCCCGCCGCCGGCACCGCCACCGCCAGCCGGTCGCCGTCCGGGTCGTTGGCGAGCACGAGGTCGGCGCCGGCCTGCCGGGCCTCGGCCAGCGCCAGGCTGAGCGTGCCGGGCTCCTCCGGGTTCGGGAAGGCCACGGTCGGGAAGTCCGGGTCGGGCACCGCCTGCGCGGTCACCAGCCGCGGCGGCGGGTAGCCGGCCCGTTCGATGGCCCGCACCGCCAGCCGCCCCGCCACCCCGTGCAGGGGGGTGTAGACCACCCGCAACGGCGGCGGGGCCGCCGGCCCGGCGAGGGGCGCCGGGGGCGGGCTGGCGGCGGTCACCGCCGTGAGGTACGCCTCGGCGATCTCGTCGCCGTGCCGGGTGACCAGCGGGCCGTCCAGCCGCCCGGCCGGGGCCGGTCCCGGCCCGGGCCGGGCGATCGCCGCCTCGATCTGCTCGTCCGCGGGCGGGATGAGCTGCGCCCCGTCGCCGAGGTAGAGCTTGTACCCGTTGTCGGCGGGCGGGTTGTGGCTGGCCGTGATCATGACCCCGGCGGCCGCCGCGAGATGGCGGACCGCGAACGCGAGCAGCGGCGTCGGGCACGGCCGCGGCAGCAGGTGCACCCGGATGCCCGCCCCGGCGAGTACCGCCGTGGCCTCGTCGGCGAACCGGTCCGACCGGTGCCGAGCATCGCAGCCGATCACCACGCCGGCTGCGGGCGCGCTGGGGGCCCGTTCCCGCAGCCAGCCAGCCAGCGCCGCGGTCGCGGCCCGTACCACCGCCGTGTTCATCCGGCTCGGCCCGGCTCCGATCGGGCCCCGCAGCCCCGCGGTGCCGAACTCGAGCCGCCCGGCGAACCGGCTCGCCAGGTCCGCGGCTGCCGCCCGGCCCTCGTCCCCGGGCTCGCCGGCGGCTGCCAGCAGGCCCCGGAGCTCGGCCCGGTCCTCCGGGTCCGGGTCGCCGTCCAGCCAGGCCTGCGCCAGCGTCCG
>DASQSC010000423.1:0-8767 GCA_035642555.1 Streptosporangiaceae bacterium
CGAACAGCGCCGCCGTCAACATGGGGCCGCGCTACAGTTCCGACGGCGCCGTGCAGTACGCGATCTCCCAGCACGTCTCGAAGATCGTGTTCGACCAGTCGAACGTCCCCGGCACCGGGTACATCGCGGCCGGGCCGGCGGCGCTCGCCAAGGCCGCGAACGTGCCGATCGTCCAGCTCACCGAGAACGTGCCGATCAACGACGCCAACTCGGTGGCGATCAAGGAAGTCGACGACGCCGGGCCGAACGGCGCGGTGATTCTCAACTTCACGCCGCCGGAGGCGCTGGTGATCCTGCAGGCGGCGCAGAAGCTGGGGCTGGAGAACCGGGTCAAGTTGTGGGGCTGCTCGACGCCGTGCAACACCGACTTCCTCGCGCATGCGCTGGGCCCGAAGTGGAACCGCAAGCTGTTCGTGAACGCCGAGCTGACCCCGCCGGACGGGACGAACACGCCGTCGATGAGCCTCTACAAGGCGATCCTGGCCCAGTACGGCAAGAAGGTCTCCGGCGGCGTGGGCAGCTTCAGCCAGATGGGCTTCGCGGAGGCCAAGATCATGGTCCACGCGCTGCAGACGATCAAGGGCGACTACACGGTCAAGAGCGTCAACGCGGCGCTCAAGGCGGTGAAGGACTTCGACACCGGGATGCTCTGCAAGCCGTGGACGTACGGCAGCTACCCCATGCACATCCCGAACAACGAGGACTATACGGTCACCCCCGACAACGGCAAGATGGTCACAGCCCAGGGCTGCACGCCCATCTCGGCGAACGACCCGCAGATCGCCGCGTACCGCAAGCTCGCAGGCTGAGGATGACCGGGACCGCGACGGAGCGCCCATGGTAGGCCGATGATGCCGAGCTGGCAGGACTTCCAGCCGTTCATCGTGAGCGGCCTCGCCCTGGGCGGGGTGTACGCCCTCTCGGGAGTCGGGACGGTCGTCCTGTACCAGGCCACCGGAGTGGTGTACCTGGCGTTCGGCGCCGTCGGGGCCATGGGCGCCCTGATCGCGTGGTCGGTCACCAACGCAGGCGACCCGCAATGGCTCGCCTGGCTGACGTGCGTACTGTTCAGCGCGGCGGTGACGCTCGGCTACGGGATGCTGTTCGGCCCGCCGCTGGCCCGGCGGGGCCCGCTGGTCAAGGCGGTCGCCACGCTCGGGCTCACGCTGGTCCTGTTCGGCCTGATGGACCTGGTCTGGACGTCGAACGGGGGCGCGTCCCGCGCGATCACGCTGCCGACCGACAACGGCGGCTTCCTGGCCGGCCAGATCCAGGTGAACTGGACGCAGGTGATCGGCCTGGCCGCCGGGATCGTCATCGTGGCGGTGACGGCGGCGTTCCTCCGCTACACGAAGCTGGGCACCGCCATGCGGGCGATGGCCAACGACCGCGAGATCACCGCCACGCTCGGGGTGCCGGTGCGGCGGGTGGAGGCGGCGGCCTGGCTCGGCTGCGGCGTGCTGGCCGGCGTGGCCGGGCTGCTGCTGGCCGACCTGGTCGCGCTGGACGCCACCACGCTGACCTTCCTGGTGATCTCGTCGCTGGCGGCGGCGCTGATGGCCCGGCTCTCCTCGATCTGGCTCACGTTCGCCGCCGCGCTGCTGATCGGGCTGGTGCACGACCTGCTGACGCCCATCCAGGCGCTCACCAACTACCGCGACATGACGCCGTTCGTGCTGGCCGCGGTGGCGCTGCTGGTGCTGTCGCGGCACCGGGTCATCTCGCTGCAGCGCGAGGAGACCTAGCGTGCTCGATACCGCATCCCAGACGGCAGGCGCGCGGCAGGGGCCGCTGCGGCGGCGGCCCGCCGGGGCGACCCTGGTCCGGGGCGGCGTGATCATCGCGCTGCTGGTGCTGACCCTGCTGGCGCTGCCGGAACTGCTGAGCCTGTATTACATCGACGCGATGATCCAGGTGGCCGTGTACGCCGTGGTGGCGGCCGGGCTGGTGGTGTTGGTCGGCTGGGTCGGCCTGTACTCGCTGGGCCAGGCGGCGGTGCTGGCGATCGGCGCCTGGGTGACCGCCAGGCTGCTGTTCGCCACCGCCCAGCCGAACCCGCTGGTGCTGCTGGAGGCCGGCCTGATCACGATGGCGGCGGGGACGCTGATCGGGATCCCGGCGCTGCGGATGCGCGGGCTCTACCTGGCCCTGATCACGCTGATGCTGGCCGGCGGGATCACGGTCGTGCTCGCCACCACGAACTTCCCCAACGGCGGGCACGGCTTCCTCGGCTACAACGCCGCCGCGGTCCACATCCCGGCGATCCGCCGCCCGGCCATCGCCGCCACCGACCCGGCCTACTTCCGCTACGCGGTGGTGGTCGCGATCCTGCTGTTCCTGCTCGTGTACGTGCACATCCGGACCAGGCCCGGCCGGGCCTGGGCGGCGATCCGGCAGAGCGAGCCGGCGGCGCTGGCGGCGGGCATCAACACCACCTGGTACAAGCTGTGGGCGTTCGCGCTGGCCTCGTTCGTCACCGGGGTGGCCGGGGGAGTGATGGCCGGCGGCAACCAGTACCTGTACTCGATCAATTTCGCGCCCCAGGACTCGATCACGCTGCTGGCGGTGGTGCTGATGGGCGGCGCCTACAGCCTGTGGGGCGCGGTCGTGGCGGCGCTGCTGCTGCAGCTGCTGCCCGCGCTGCTGCACAACTGGGGCGTGTCAGCCGACTGGCTGACGATCCTGTTCGGCCTCGGCGTGCTGCAGGTGCTCACCACCGCCCCGCGCGGGCTGGCCGATCAGGTGCCCAGGGACCTGGCCCGGCTGGGCCGGCTGCTGCGGCGCGCCGTGGCCCGGCCCGCCACCGGTGAGAGCGGGCCGCCGTGATCGAGGTCGAGAACCTGACGGTGCGCTTCGGCGGGGTCACGTCGCTGGATGCGATGAGCGTGACCTTCCAGCCCGGCACCTGCGGGCTGATCGGCCCGAACGGTGCCGGGAAGACGACGTTCTTCAACGTCCTGAGCGGATTCGTGCGGCCGGCCGCCGGCACCGTGCGGGCGTTCGGGGCGGACCTGCTGTCGATCGTCCACTTCCGGCGGGCGCGCTGGGGGGTGCGGCGGACGTTCCAGACCGAGCAGGCCATCGAGGAACTGTCGGTGTACGACAACGTCGCGATGGTGCACGAGCACGCCAGGGTGACCGGCTCGTCCCGGCGGGCAGACGTGCTCGGCGCGATCTCGTTCACCGGGCTGCAGGCCGATCCCGCCGCCCGGGCCGGCACGCTGGCCGCGGGCGAGCGGCGGCTGCTGGAGGTGGCCCGCGCCGTGGTCGGGCGGCCGAAGCTGGTGCTGCTGGATGAGCCCGCCGCCGGGCTGCCCGACGCGGAGACCACGCACCTGGCCGAGGTCATCCGCAAGATCCCCGAGCACATCGGGGCGCTGACGATCCTGGTCGACCACGACATGAGCCTGGTGTCCGCCTGCTGCGAGACGACCGCCGTGCTCGACTTCGGCAAGCTCATCGCCGCCGGGCCGACCGCCGAGGTGCTGCGGGACGAGCAGGTGATCCGCGCCTACCTCGGCACCGCGGAGCAGTCATGACCGAGCCCCAGGCAGCGGCCGGTGCCGTCCAGGCGGCCGGGCAGGACCCGGACGGGCTGCTGTCCCTGCGCGGGCTCACCGTCGAGCGGGGCGGGCGGCCGGTGGTCCGCGACGTCTCGATCGAGATACCGGCCGGCGAGGTGACGGCCCTGCTCGGGCCGAACGGGGCCGGGAAGTCCAGCCTGGTGCTGGCCGTCGGCGGCGTGCTCCGGCTGCGGGCCGGCTCGGTGCAGCTGACCGGCCGTGAGCTCGCGAACCGCCGCCCGGAGCGGATCCGCCGGGCCGGGATCGCAATCGTCCCGGAGGGCCGCAGGCTGCTGGGCGACCTGACGGTCGAGGACAACATCGGCGTCGCCACCTATGCGCTGTCGCGCGAGCAGGCCAGGGCCGGCCGGAGCTGGGCGCTGGAACTGTTCCCCGAGCTCACCCGGCGGCTGCCGGCCCGGGCCCGGACCCTGTCCGGCGGCGAGCAGCAGATGGTCGTGCTGGCCCAGGCGCTGGTGTCGCGGCCGCGGTACCTGCTGCTGGACGAGCTGTCGCTGGGGCTGGCGCCGGTGGTGGTCAGCCGGCTGATCCCGGCGATCCGGGCGGTCGCCGAGTCCGGGATCGGGGTGCTGCTGATCGAGCAGTTCGCGACGGTGGCGCTGGGGCTGGCGAACCACGCCTACATCATGGAAAGCGGGCGGCTCCGGTTCTCCGGGACCGCCGGCAAGCTGCGGGCGGACCCCTCGCTGCTGCGGTCGGCCTACCTGCTGCGGGGCAGCAACGGCCCGGCGCCCCCCGGTGTCACCGGTCCGGCCGGGGCACCGGATGGCGGCTCCCCCGCGGCCGGCGGCACCGCTCCCGGGGAGCGCGATGCAGGTCCTTGACGAGCAGGCCGCCGCGGCCGTCCGGTCACTGTGCGAGCTGATGGTGCCGGGCTCGGGCCGGGTCTGGCCGGAGGTGTACATCGACGCGCTGCTGGCCCGGATGCCGGACGGGCAGCGCGCGGCCGCCCTGGCCGCCTTCGCGGCGCTGGCGGGCCCGGCCGCAGGCGGCGCCGATGGGCTCATGGCGCACCAGTTCACCCCCGAGTTCGCGACCGTCCGGGCGCTCGCCTGCGAGGCGTTCTACAGCGACTTCGTGGCGCCGGGCGCCCCCGGCCCGGGGGCCTGGCAAGAGATCGGCTTCGCGCCGCCGCTGGCCGCCCGGCTCCGCAAGGACTGGTCCTACCTCGGTATCACGTGAGCGAGCGGGACGGCACGACATGAGCGAGCGGTACGAGGTGGTGGTCGCCGGCTCGGGGGCCGGAGGCGGCGTCGTCGCGGCCGAGCTGTCCCGGGCCGGGCGCCGGGTGCTGCTGCTCGAAGCCGGGCCGTACCGGACCGCCGCCGATTACCAGCGATGGGAGGCGAACGCGAACCACGACCTGTGGTGGCCGCCCGCGTTCGCCGAGCCGGCCGGGCAGCCGGGCCCCCCGCTGCCGATGCTGCGGGGCCGCTGCGTCGGCGGCACCACCGCGGTCAACACCAAGGTGGCGCTCCGGCCCGCCGGCCACGACTACGCGAAGTGGCACGCTGCCGCCGGGCTCGAGGGCGACCGCGGCGAGCCGTTCTCCGAGCCCGACCTGCTGCCCTACCTGGAACGGGTCGAGCACCGGCTGGGGGTGCGCCCGCGCGCCGACTGGCAGCGGTGCGTGCACACGGTGGTGCCGGGATTCGCGGCACTGGGCGCCGAGCTGACGCCGGTCACCTCCTACACCGACTACAACTGCCAGCGGTGCGGCTCCTGCCTGCAGGGCTGTCCCACCAACGCGGGCAAGAACACGCTCAACGCCTATCTGCAGCCGGAGCTGTCCGAGGGCAGGCTGGAGCTGCGCGCAGGGTGCACCGTCCGACGGGTGCTGATCGGCGAGCATGGCGCCGGGCCGGAGGCGGCCGGGATCGAGTACGCCAGCGCCGACGGCAGCCTGCACACGGCCGCGGCCGATGTGGTCGTGGTGGCGGCGGGCGCGCTCGCGACCCCGGGGCTGCTGATCCGCTCCGGGCTCGCCGGGCTGCCGGCCGGTCACCTGATCGGCCGTCATCTCGGCTTTCATGTCGCCCGGATCGTCTGCGGCCAGTTCGCCGAGATCCAGGACGCCCACATGGTGTACCCGATCAGCGCGCACTGCCTGCAGTTCGCGGCCGACGAAGACGGCGGTTTCGCGGTGGAGGCCGCCACCATCCAGGACCCGATCGGGTTCGCGACCGCGCTCTGCGACGAGAACGACGTGCCGCTGTGGGGCGAGGCGCTGGCCGAGGCGGTGCGCTGCTACCGGTACTACTCCGGCCTGCTGGTGATGGCCAACGACGAGAACAACGGCCGCTGCTGGGTCGGCGAGGACGGCAGCGACCGCTACTCGCTGCGCTTCAGCGAGCGCGAGCGGGAGCGGATCGGCCGTGCGCTCGAGTTCGCGCGGCAGGTGCTGACCGCGGCCGGAGCCCGCCGCGTCTACCAGAGCGGCCTGGTCAGCACCCATGTGCAGGGAGGCTGCCGGATGGGCTCCGACCCCGCGCGCTCGGCGGTGAACGCCCGCGGCGAGTCGCACGACGTACGGCGGCTGTTCGTGGCGGACGGCTCGGTGATACCGCGGGTGCTGTCGGTCAACCCGTCGCTCACGATCATGGCCCTCGCCACGCGGCTGGCCGACTACCTGCACAGCGGCGAGCATGGCTACCTCCGCCGTCCAGCGGCCGCCGGGGCCTAGCTCTCCGCCGCAGATGAGGCCGGCTGCTCGTCCGGGCCGCCGGGGTGCGCTGGCGTGAGGATGTCGGCCGGCTCGAGGCGCATCAGATCGTCCCTGCTCCAGTGCCGGTCCGGCTCGGAGGCGAGCCGGTGCGCATGACGCAGCCGGGCGCGTTCAAGCTCATTACGCACGCTGCGGGCGTTGGCGAACCACGGCTGCCGCATCCGCTCCGTCAGGTAGTCCCGGAACGCCGCCTCCGCCGCATCGGACAGGTAATAGCGCGTCTGCCGCAGCATCAATCGGCCGATATCGACCATCTCGCCGACCTCATACGGGACGAAGTCCAGGTGGTGCGCGATCCGGGAGCTCATCCCCGGGTTGGACGAGAAGAAGTGGTCCATCCGGTCCTTGTAACCGGCGAGGATCACCACCAGCTTGTCCCGCTCGTTCTCCATGACCTGCAGCAGGATGTCGATGGCTTCCTGGCCGTAGTCCTTCGAGTCCGCGTCCCGGTAGAGGTAGTAGGCCTCGTCTATGAACAGCACTCCGCCCATCGCCCGGGCGAGCACCCGCTTGGTCTTCGGCGCGGTGTGCCCGATGAACTCGCCCACCAGGTCATCGCGCATGGCGTGGACGAGCTGGCCGTTCTCGAGGTAGCCGAGCCGGTGCAACAGCTCGGCCATCCGCATGGCCACGGTCGTCTTCCCGGTCCCCGGCGGGCCGGTGAAGCACATGTGCAGGTTCGGCCGCGGCGCGTCCAGCCCGAATTTCTGGCGGGCCCGGTCCACCAGCAGCAGTGCGGCGATCTGCTGCACCTTCTGCTTCACCGGGAGCAGGCCGACCAGGTCGTCGTCAAGGGCGGCGAGGATGTCGTCGATCCCGGCCGCCGTCCGTTCGGCACCGAAACTGACCAGCGCATCCGGGGCCAGGGACGAGTCCCGGCGGTCGGACCGGATCGCCCGCAGGGCACGCGGGCGGGCCGGCGCCGCCCCTCGTCCCAGCCGCGGGGCGGCAGCCTCGGCCCCCTCCTCCGCGGGAGCCTTTCCGGCCGACCACGCTCCCGTGAAGGCCATCGCCAGCACCACGGCGAACGCGACAATGCTGAAGCCCGCGAAGATCGTAGCGCCGTTCATAGGCTGGTCATGGACGGTTCCTGCCCCTTCTTGCCTGCTTTGCCCGAGCGTACCCGCGCCGGCGGGCGCGGTTTGTCGCCGGCCCCAACCCGGCTGGTCCAGGCTGGTGACCCGCCACAGCCGGAGTCACGCGGTCCTCCGGCCAGCATTGCCTGTGGCAGGCGTTTATGCCAGCGTCAGGCGCATGAGAGCGATGATCGTGGCGGCCGGGTGAGCGCCGGCCAGGCGGCAGCCGGGACGGCCCCGGTCCGCGACGGGGACCTGCTGTGGGCGCCGGGCCCGGAGGTGGTCGCGGGCGCGAACGTGAGCGCGTTCATGCGGTGGCTGGCGGCCGGGCGGGGCCGGGAGTTCACCGGCTTCCATGAGCTGTACCGCTGGTCGGTCGATGACCTGCCGGGCTTCTGGCAGGCCGTGTGGGACTACTGCGGGATCACCGCGTCGGTGCCGCCCGAGCGGCCGCTCGGCCGCCGCGAGATGCCGGGCGCCGAGTGGTTCCCCGGGGCCAGGCTCAACTATGCCGAGCACGTGCTACGCAACGAGCACCCCGGCGCCGACGCGCTGCTGTACCGCAGCGAGAGCACCCCGCTCGCCGCCATGGACTGGGCGGACCTGGCGGGCCAGGTCCGCGTGCTCGCCACCCGGCTGCGGGAGCTCGGCGTCCGCCCCGGCGACCGGGTGGTCTCCTGCCTGCCGAACATCCCGCACACGATCATCGCCATGCTGGCCACCACCAGCATCGGCGCCATCTGGGCCGGCTGCTCGCCGGACTTCGGCTGGCGCGGGGTGCTGGACCGGTTCTCGCAGCTGGAACCGGTGGTGATGTTCTGCCCGGATGGCTACGCCTACGGCGGCAAGGACTACGACCGGCTGCCTGAGATGTCGGAGATCATCGCCGGGCTGCCCAGCCTCCGGCACGTCATCATGCTGCCCAGGCTGCGGCCTGATCGCCGGGAGCTGCCCGCCGACATCGCCATGACCTGGGATGAGGCGCTGGACCACCCGCCGGTGGCGGCCGCCGACTTCCGGTTCGAGCAGGTCAGCTTCAGCCATCCGCTGTGGATCCTGTTCTCCTCCGGCACCACCGGCCTGCCCAAGCCGATCGTGCACGGGCACGGCGGGATCCTGCTCGAGCAGTTCAAGCTGCAGACGTTCCACATGGACCTGCGGCGCGGCGAGCGGATGTTCTTCTTCACCACCACCGGCTGGATGATGTGGAACTTCCTGGCCAGCTCGCTGCTGCTGGGCGTATGCCCGGTGCTCTACGACGGCAACCCCGCCTACCCGCATCCCGGCGTGCTGTGGGAGACGGCGGAGCAGGCCCGGGTGAGCCTGTTCGGCGCCAGCCCGTCCTACGTGGACGCGCTGTCCCGGGCCGGGGTGGTCCCCGG
>DASQSC010000424.1:0-7459 GCA_035642555.1 Streptosporangiaceae bacterium
CGGCGGCGCTCGCCGGCGGAGCCGGCGAGCGCCCAGTCGAACACGGTGTCGTCGAACCGGGCGAAGTACATCCACCACAGCAGGGCTGCCAGCGCGAAACCGAGGCCGGCGGTAGCGACCGAGGCCACCGCCCACGACGACCGTGCCGTTCCCAGCGACACCGCGACGATCGACTCCCCCAGCACGATCAGGGTGAACTGCGCGAACCGCTCCGGCATGTGGGACTTGTGGCGCGGCACGTCGCCGCCGCGGAGGTAGGCGACCAGACCGGTCACCAGGTCGATCCCGATCGAGGCCGCCCACACGAGATAGCGGGCGGGGGCGGCGAGCGCGAGCGAGGAGAGCCAGACGATGCCGCCCAGGCCGAATCCGGCGACGTGCGGCCCGACCAGGGCCCGCAGCGCCCGGTCGGAACGCCACGCCCAGACATACACAGTCAGCAGGTCGGCCCGCAGGATCGCGTAGGCGATGACGAAGCCGCCGGTACGCCCGGCAAAGGCGGCCGGGATGGTGGCGGCGAGCGCCGCGACCAGCAGCATGGCGCCCAGCAGCACGGCCCGGAACGGCGCGTCGTCGGAGTCGAACAGGTCGGCCGCGTAGGCATACGTGGTCCAGGCCCACCAGACCGGGACGAACAGCCCGGCGAAGGCCAGCCCCCCGGGCACCGACTGGTCGCCGTGCAGCCCGGCCGCGAGCTGGGCCACGGCCACCACGACCACCAGGTCAAAGAACAGTTCGGTCCAGGTGGCGTGCCGCTCGGCCCGGCTCTCCCCGGCCTCCTGCAAACGCAGCGCCGGCAGCACCCGCCGCCCCCGGTCCAGGCCACGCCCGCGCCGGCGATCGTCGGTCATCGCCGTCAGGCTATGGCATCGGAGCCGGCCGGCTCCGGACCCGCCCCCGCCCGCGGGGGGGTCAGATGATGCTGCGTTCCGGGCGCGGCCGGGAGGCGATGAACCGGTCCGCGGTGAGCGCTGTCACGTCGATGAACGGTTGCCGTCCCAGGTACAGGTCGCGCATGACCTCACCGACGGCGGGGCCCATCAGGAACCCGTGCCCGGAGAACCCCGTCGCGTAGAGGAACCGGCTGACCGCCGCGGACTCGCCGATCAGCGCGTTGTGGTCGGGCGACACCTCATACAGCCCCGCCCAGCCGGTCTTGATGCCCGCGCTCGTGAGCGCGGGCGCCCGGCGCGCCAGCGCGGCCGACAGAGCGGGCAGCCACGCGTCGGACCTGGTCAGCTTGAAGCCCGGGGTCTCGTCCGGGTCGGACATGCCCAGCAGCAGGCCCGGTCCCTCGCGGTGGAAGTACAGGCTGGTGCCGAAGTCGATGGTGAAGGGCAGCCGCGGCGGGAGGCCGGGAACCGGCCCGGTGACCAGGACCTGCCGCCGCAGCGGGGTGACCGGGAGGTCGGCCCCCGCCCACGCGGCGACCCGGCGCGACCACGGCCCGGCCGCGCAGATGACGGCGGGCGCGCTGATGCTCCCGGCAGCGGTGGCAACCGCGGTGATGCGCCCGGCCGCTGCCTGTATCCCGGTGACCGGGCAGTGCGGGATGATCCGGGCGCCGAGGCGCCGGGCCGCGGTCGCGTACCCGAGCACCACCGACTCCGGGGAACAGTAGCCGTCGGCCGGCGAGTAGGCCGCTGCGAGCAGGCCGTCGGTGCTGATGAGCGGCGACAGTTCGGCCGCCTCGGCGACCGTGATCATGCGGCTGGGGACGCCCAGCTGCTGCTGGGTCGCGACCGCCTCCCGGAACGAGGCGACGTCCGCCCGGGAGTCGAGCAGGAAGAGGTATCCCACCTGGTGAAAGTCGATGTCCTGGCCGAACCGCTCGCGGAAGGTCTCGAAGACCCGCAGGCTCTGCAGTCCCAGCCGGATGTTGACGGGGTCCGAGAACTGGGCCCGCACGCCGCCGGCGGCCCTGGCGGTGGACCCGGATCCGAGCGCGCCGGCGTCCACCAGCACCACCCCGGTCACCCCGGCGGCGGCCAGCTCGTAGGCGGTGCTGACGCCCATGATCCCGCCGCCGATGATCACCACCGGCGCCGACGGCGGCAGCTCCGGGCCGCTGCTGGTCATGGGAGTCCTCACTCTCCGGCCCGGTGCCTGGCGGCGAGGGCCCGGCGCCGGCCGTTAGCAAACCGTGATTTGCATGCAGACCTGCATGTAATGCGGCATTGATCAAGGTATACATCGGTGACCGTTACGTCTACGATGTCCGCAGCTACGCGGCCCTGGCGAGAGGGGCAGGCACGATGAATGGTCTTGGCTTAAGAGCATCGGTCACGGCGGTGCTCGCGGCGCTGGCCCTTACCGCCGCTGCGTGCGGCTCGTCCGGCTCCGGCGGCGGCTCCGGCGGCTCGGGCGGCACGATCAGCATCGGCGTCCCGGTGCCGCTGTCGGGCGACTACGCCAGCGCGGGCACGGACATCCTGCACGGGGCGCAGCTGGCCGCCAAGAAGATCAACGCCTCCGGCGGGGTGAACGGCAAGAAGATCAAGATCGTCTCCCAGGACGACGCCTGCCAGGCGCAGACGGCGGCGCAGGCGGCCGCCAAGCTCATGTCGCAGGGCATTGCCGTCGCCGCTGGCGGTTACTGCTCCACCGCGGCCCTGCCCGAGCTGAGCGCCTTCCACCGGGCCGGCATCCCGTTCGTGATGGATGCCTCGACCAACCCGCAGTTGACCGAGCAGGGCTTCA
Organism: Streptosporangiaceae bacterium; assembly: GCA_035642555.1. GTDB lineage: Bacteria > Actinomycetota > Actinomycetes > Streptosporangiales > Streptosporangiaceae > JAIRTY01. The sequence continues at coordinate 2,701 of DASQSC010000424.1, forward strand.
CGGACGCCTTCCGGACCATCGGCCGCGACGACGAGCAGGGGCCGATCGCCGCCAGCTTCATCACCAAGTTCCTGCACGACAAGCGGGTCGCGGTGGGCAACGACAACAGCACCTACTCCAAGGGCCTGGCCGAGAGCACCGTCAGCGCGCTGAAGGCGGACGGCGCCCAGGTCGTCTTCAACAACGCGCTGACGCCCGGGCAGTCCGACTACACCTCCTTCCTCACCAAGGTCGCGCAGTCCAAGCCGCAGGTCTTCTACTACAGCGGCTACTACCCCGAGTTCGGGCTCATGCTGAAGCAGGCCAAGCAACTGGGGCTGCACTTCACCATGATGGGCGGGGACGCGAACAACGACCCGACGCTGATCAAGACGGCGGGCAGCGCCGCGACCGGCGCCCTGGTTGACACCGCCCCCCTGGCCCAGTTCCTGACCAGCGCGAAGGACTTCGTCAGCGCCTACAAGGCGGCCTACCACGCCGGGCCGGGCCCGTACTCCAGCTACGAGTACGACGCGGTCGGGGCGGCCGCCCAGGCGATCAAGACCGCCGGCTCCACCTCGCCAGGCAAGATCATCTCCGCGCTGCACGGGATCACCAGCTACAGCGGCATCACCGGCAGCTTCCATTTCGACAGCCACGGCGACCGGAAGCCGGCCAACTACATCGTGACCATCGTGCGCAGCGGCAGCTTCGCCGCGTACAAGAAGCTCGACCTGAGCACCGGACAGTGGGTGAACGTCAGCTGACGGGCGGCGCGCAGGGCAGGCAGCAGCGGCCGGGCCGGGCATGAGCGCGTTCCTCCAGTACCTGGTGAACGGGCTCACCAGCGGCGCGTTCCTGGCACTGGTGGCCCTGGGCTACACGATGATCTACGGCATCATCCGGCTGATCAACTTCGCCCACGGCGACGTCGTCATGGTCGGCTCCTTCGCCGGCTACACCATGGTCACGACGCTGGTGGCGCAGCACTGGCCGGTCGCGGCGGTGGTGCTGGTTGCACTGGTGGCGGGGATGGCGATCACCGGCGGGCTGGGAATGCTGATCGAACGGGTGGCCTACCAGCCGCTGCTGAACTCCTCCCGGCTCGCCATCCTCATCAGCGCCCTCGGGGTGTCGCTGGCCCTGGAGGAGGGCGCCCGCATCATCTTCGGGGCCGGCTTCTCCTCCTACCCGAACATCCTGCCGGCCGCGAACTTCTCGGTCGGCGGCGCCCACGCGTCCTACGTCCAGCTCGCCATGTTCGGGCTGTGCCTGCTGCTCATGCTGGGGCTCTACCTGTTCGTGCACCGGACCGCGACCGGTACCGCCATGCGGGCACTGGCCATGGACCGCGACGCGGCCCGGCTGATGGGCATCAACGTCGAGCGCACCATCATCCTGACCTTCCTGCTCGGGTCGGTGCTGGCGGGCGCCTCCGGGGTCATGCAGGGCCTGTACTACTCGCAGATCAACTTCATCATGGGCTTCCTGCTCGGCCTGCGCGCGTTCACCGCGGCCGTGCTCGGCGGGATCGGGAACATCCCGGGGGCGATGGTCGCCGGGCTGCTCATCGGCCTCATCGGATCGTTCTCCGATGGTTACGTCTCCTCGCAGTGGACCGACGCGATCATCTTCGCCGTGCTGATCGGCGTGCTGGTGTTCAAGCCCACCGGGCTGTTCGGCGAGCGCGTCGCGGAGCGGGCGTAGCGGTGACCCCTGCGCAGACCACGCAGGCCGCCCGGCGGCGCCGCCTCGCCCCCCGCCTGCCCGGCGCCGGGATGGCCACCCGGGCGGGCGTGACGGGGGCGGCCTGCCTGCTCTCCCTGCTGCTGCCGCTGCTGTTGTCGCAGTACGCGATGTCGGTGGCGGTCACCGTGGTCACGTTCGCGATCCTCGGGCTCGGCCTCAACGTCGTGGTCGGCTACGCGGGACTGCTCGACCTCGGGTACGCGGCCTTCTTCGCCATCGGCGCCTACACCTCCTCGCTGCTCGAACTGCACACGCACCTGAGCTTCTGGGAGACGCTGCCGCTGGCCGTCATCGCCGCGGCCATCTCCGGCTGCATCATCGGCTACCCGACGCTGCGGCTGCGCAGCGACTACCTGGCGATCGTCACGCTCGGCTTCGGGGAGATCGTCCGGATCATCGCGACCAACCTGAACGTGACCGGTGGCCCCAACGGCCTGTACGGCATCCCGGCCGCGACCGTGTTCGGCACGTCGATCCTGACCAGCAACGCCCAGTACTACCTGGGACTGTTCCTGATGGCGGTGGCGGTCGCCGTCACCGGGCTGCTGTCCCGGTCACGGCTCGGCCGCGCCTGGCGCAGCCTGCGGGAGGACGAGACGGCCAGCGAGGCGGTGGGCGTCCCCGCCACCAAGGTCAAGCTGCTCGCCTACGTCATGGGCGCCATGGTCGGCGCGCTGGCCGGGATGTTCTTCTCCGCCCGGTTCGGCGCCATCGACCCGACCAGCTTCACGTACAACACCTCGGTGATGATCCTCATCGTCGTGATCGTCGGCGGCATGGGCAGCATCCCGGGCATGATCCTGGGCGCGGTGATCGTGGTGGCGCTGCCCGAGGTGCTGCGCCCGATCAGCAACTACCGGCTGCTGCTGTTCGCGCTGGCGCTCATCGTGCTGATGCTGGCGCGCCCGCAGGGCATCTGGCCCGCCCGGCGGTCACGGCCGGGCTCCTTCACCGCCCCGCCGGAGCCGGCCGGTGCGGCCCCGGCCCCGGCCGGGCGCCGGTCCGAGCCGGGGTCGGTGCTGCTGTCGGTGGCGGGGCTCGGGCACAGCTTCGGCGGCGTCACCGCGATCGACGACGTGAGCATCGACCTGCACGCCGGCGAGATCCTCAGCCTCATCGGGCCGAACGGCGCCGGCAAGACCACCGTGTTCAACTGCATCACCGGGCTGGTCACGCCGCAGCGGGGAAGCGTGCTGCTCGGCGGCCGGTCGCTGCGCAAGCTCCGGCCGCACAAGATCGTCAGCCTCGGCGTCGCCCGCACCTTCCAGAGCATCCGGTTGTTCGAGGGGCTCGACGTCGCCGAGAACTGCCTGGTCGGGCTCGCCGCTCACCAGGGCCGGCTGCTCGCGCGGCACGGCCTGCTCGGCCGCACCACCGCCGCGGACCGGCGGCAGGCGCTGCGCTGGCTGGAGTTCGCCGGGCTGTCCGGCCAGGCGCACCTGCTCGCCGCCCAGCTCTCCTACGGCGACCGGCGGCGGCTGGAGATCGCCCGGGCGCTGACGAGCGCGCCGCTGATCCTGCTGCTTGACGAGCCGGGCGCCGGCACCAACCCGACCGAGAAGCAGGCCCTCATGCAGCTGATCCGCCAGGTCCGCGACTCGGGCGTGGCGGTGCTGCTGATCGAGCACGACATGGACCTGGTGATGGGGCTCTCCGACCGGGTCATCGTCCTCGACCAGGGCCGGATCATCGCGGCGGGGCCGCCGGCGCAGGTGCGCAGCGACGCCCGGGTGATCGACGCCTACCTCGGCCGGGAGGAGACGGGGAGCGGGGAGACCGTCGAGGAGGTGCTCGGGTGGCACTCCTGACCGTCGCCGGGCTGCACGCCTCCTACGGCGACGTGCCGGCGCTGCGCGGGGTGTCGCTGGAAGTCGGCGAGGGCGAGATCGTGGCGCTGCTCGGCAGCAACGGTGCCGGCAAGACCACCACGCTGCGGAGCATCTCCGGGCTGATGCGGCCGCGCTCGGGCTCGATCACCTTCGCCGGGACGGACATCACCCGCCGGCGCGCCCACGCCATCGTCGCCATGGGACTGAACCAGGTGCCGGAGGGGCGCCGGATCTTCCCGGCGCTGTCGGTGGAGGAGAACATCAACCTGGGCGGCTACCTGTCCCGCCGCGACCGCGCCGTCATCGCCCAGCGCAAGCAGCAGGTCTTCGACCTGTTCCCGCGGCTGGCCGAGCGCCGCCGCCAGCTCGGCGGCACCCTGTCCGGCGGCGAGCAGCAGATGCTTGCGATCGGGCGGGCGCTGATGAACCAGCCGCGCCTGCTCGCGCTGGACGAGCCCTCGATGGGGCTGGCGCCGGTCATGGTGCGGGCGGTGGGCGAGGTGATCAGGCGGATCCGGGCCCAGGGCACCGCGATCCTGATGGTCGAGCAGAACGTCCGGCAGGCGCTCGTGCTCGCCGATCGCGCCTACGTGCTGGAGACCGGCCGGATCGTCATCGACGGGCCGGCCAGCGAACTGGCGCAGGACGCCCGGGTCCAGCACGCCTACCTGGGCGGCTCGGCAGAGGAAGCGGCCTCGTCACCGTAGCCGGCGCCGTCGCCGGCACGGCCGCGAGCACGGCAGGGAGGTAATCATGACCGGACCGCACGGCCCCGCCCGGCGCCCGCAGCGGCCGCCCGCGCCGGCCTACCGGGCCACCCGGGGCGGGCCGCTCGACCTCGACCGCGAGTTCTACCAGCGGGTCGCCTCCGCGCCGGGCCGCAAGCTGGCCGGGCAGCTCACGGTGCCGGCCCGGTCCGGGCGGGCCTGGCAGGTGCGGGCCGGGCAGGTGTGCCGGATCATGGCGACCGACGGCCCGCAGGTCGGCGACTTCAACTGCTGGCACGCCGCCAACCCGAGGGAGCGGCTGTGGGCCGCCCGCACCCGGCAGCTGCAGGCCGCCCACGTCACCACGCATGACCGGCTCTGGTCCACGCTCCCGTATCTGCGCCCCATGCTCACGTTCACCGCCGACACGCTGGAGTACGGCAGCGACGAGCACGGCGGCCGGTGCCACGACCTGCTCGGCACCCGCTGCGACCC
>DASQSC010000425.1:0-2631 GCA_035642555.1 Streptosporangiaceae bacterium
CAGGCCGAGACGCTCAAGAAGCTCCTGGCCGGCTGGGATAACCGGCTGGACGTGGTGCTGGAACTGGTGGTCGACGACGACGAGGTGGTGCGCCGGCTGTCCGGCCGCCGCACCTGCCGCCGGTGCGGCCGGGTCTGGCACTCCACCTTCGACCCGCCTGCCCGCCCGGAGACCTGCGACGACTGCGGGGGCGAACTGTTCCAGCGCGACGATGACCGGGAAAACACGATCCGGCACCGGCTGGAGGTCTACCAGCAGCAGACCACCCTGCTGATCTCCTATTACGCCGACGAGGGCATCCTGCTGGGCATCGACGCCACCGGCCCGGTGGACGAGGTCACCGATCGCGCGCTGGCCGCCCTCCGCCGCTTCATGCGGTAGCCCGCCCGGTTGACGCCGGAGCCCCTTGGCAGGTAGCGGCGCCGCAGGCCGCCGGCTTCCGCGGGATGGCGGAAGCACTCGTTCATGAACTAGTGTTCATGAACGGAAGTTCACGAAGGGGCTGCGGCATGTCGCCACGGAAACCTGATGTCCTCCGCGACGGCGGGGGAGAGCTGCGTGAGTACCTGATCGTCACGGCGGCGCGGCTGATCGGCGAGCGGGGAGCCGAGGGGGTGGCCGTCCGTGACATCGCCCGGGCCGCCAGCGTCGCCGACGGCGTGCTCTACAACTACTTCGAGGACAAGGAAGACCTGCTGGCGCACGCCCTGCTGGCGCACGTCGCCAGGGTGATGGGGGAGGCACCGCCGCTGCTGCCGGAGCCGGGAACCGCCACGGTGGCGGCGAACCTGGCGTCGTTCATCGAGACCGGGATGGCGGTGCTGATGCGGGTGATGCCCGCTTTCGCCGGGCTGGTGCGGCAGCCGAATGTCCTCAGCCGGTTCCGGGCGATGGTGGGGGGCAATGCGGCCTTCGGCTCGGCCGCGACCGCCGCCGGCGATCCGCCCGGCGCCGGCGCGGCGGAGCCTCACGGCGGGGAATCCGCCGGGGATGCCGGCCAGGAGGACGACGAGCCCCGCGGCCTGCCGGACGTCCTCGCCGCCTACCTGCATGCCGAGCAGGCACTCGGGCGCGTCGACCCGGCAGCGGACGTGGCCGCGGCCACCATGCTGGTCGTCGGCGCCATGCACGGCCAGGTGCTGCCGCCGCTGCTGTTCAACCCGGCCGGCGGGCCGCTCGCCGTGCCGCCGGGATTGCCCAGGGACCTGGCGGCGACCGTGCTCAGCGGCATCGCGCCGCCGCGATAGCGCGCCGCCGCGGCAGCAGCCGCCTGACTCCCGGCGGGCCCGGGGCCGGCGCCCAGGTACCGTGAAAGGGGATCAGGAGGGGTGATGGCGCGCAGGCGTAGGGCCGGCATAGAGGTCAAAACCGACTCGCAGCTGGCCGCGATGCGGGAGGCCGGGCTGGTGGTGGCCCGCGCCCTGGCCGCCTGCGCCGCTGCCGTAGCACCGGGCGTGACCACCGCGGACCTGGATGCCATCGCGGCCGCTGAGATCAAGGGTGCCGGGGCGCGGCCGTCCTTCCTGGGCTATCACGGGTTCCCGGCCACCATCTGCGTATCCGTCAACGAGGAGGTCGTGCACGGCATCCCGGCTGCCGGCCGCCGCATCCGCGACGGTGACGTGGTGTCCATCGACTGCGGGGCGATCGTGGCCGGATGGCACGCGGATGCCGCGCTGACCGCCGGGGCCGGTGCGATCTCGGGCGAGGCCGCCGGGCTGATCGCGGCCTGCGAGCGGGCGCTCTGGCAGGGCATGGCCCAGGCCCGCCCCGGCGCCCGGCTGTCGGACGTCTCCCACGCGGTGGAGTCCGCGGCCCGGTCGGCCGGGTGGTACGGGATCGTCGAGGACTACGTGGGCCACGGGATCGGCAGCGAGATGCACATGGACCCGCCGGTGCCGAACGTCGGCCGGCCGCGGCGTGGGCCGGCGTTGACGGCGGGGATGGCGCTGGCGGTGGAGCCGCTGCTGGTGCTGGGCGACCCCGCGACCCGGCTGCTCGACGACGGCTGGACGGTGGTGAGTGAGGAAGGCGGCTGGTCCGCCCACTTCGAGCACACGGTCGCCGTTACCGATGCCGGGCCGTGGGTGCTGACGGCCGAGGACGGCGGGACGGCCGGGATCGCCGCCCTGGCCGGCGCCGCCGCCGCCCTCCCGGCCTCGGCCGTAGTGAGGTAGGAAGGACATTATGGCCGATCCCAGGATGCGTGCCTCCGACGCGGACCGTGACCGGACCGCGGCCCTGCTGCGAGAGCACATGGCCGCTGGCCGCCTCACTGCCGAGGAGTTCAACGAGCGGCTGGAGCAGACGTACGCGGCCAAGACCGTGGGCGAACTGGACGAGATCCTGTCTGACCTGCCCGGGATCGACCTCTACTCGCTGCCGGACGCCTCGCTGCGGCGGCGCGGCGGGCCGCCCGGCGGCCAGCTGCCCTGGCGGCTGCATTCCGAATCCTCCCGGCTGTCCCCGGCCTGGCAGGCGGCATGGGGCAGCTGGCTGTCGATCAGCCTGCTGTGCTTCGTGGTCTGGCTGCTGTCCGGCCACCCGGGCAGCCTCTGGTTCCTGTGGGTGGCCGGCCCGTGGGGCGCGCTCATGCTGGCCCGGTGGATCACTGGCTCGCGTCCGGGGAAT
>DASQSC010000426.1:0-3316 GCA_035642555.1 Streptosporangiaceae bacterium
GGTTCGGGCACGCGCGGCTGCGGCTGGCCGCCGCCGGGCCGGTCCGGGCCCAGTTGCCGTTCCAGCCAGCGCGCGAGCTTCCGGCCCTGCCGCTGCATCGGCGCCTCGACCAGGTAGTAGGTCAGCGCGCAGACGGCCAGCAGGACGGCCAGGAACGCAGCGATCAGCGTCAGCCGTTCCGGCAATGAGTGGACGCTGCCGGTGCCCGGGATGGTCTCGTAGGCGTGCAGCACCAGCGGATGCAGCAGGTAAACGGAGTAGCTGACGAGGCCGAGCCAGGCCAGCGGGGACGGTATCCGGCGGTTGCGGACGGCCAGCCCGAGCGCGAACGTCAGCCCGGCGAGCACCAGCGTGCTCACCCACTGCCGCTGCCACATCAGGACGCTGTCGGCGGTCCCCGGCAGCGGGTGCGGCGGGCCGTTCGCCAGCCCGGCCGCGATCACCAGCACGAACATGATCACGGCGAGCACGGCGGCGCGGCGGCTGGGGAACTGGCCCGACTCGGCCCGGTAGAGCATGGTGCCGGTGAACATCAGCGCCAGGATCGTGAGCGCCTCGAACGGGTGCACCCAGGTCCCGTTGAACGCGATCAGCACCATCGCGGTGGCGGCCGCGAGCATGGCGCCGATCAGCCGCGGGATCCGGTTCCGGCCGACCGCCAGCCCCACCCCGCCGACGATGAGCACGGCCGCGATCACCGCCACCCGCTTGGTGCCGAGCGGGCCGTCCGACAGCGCGGTCATCGGCAGCAGCCCGCCCACCACGACCGCCGCGACCGCGAACGCGAGCGCGTACCAGCTGCTGCGGCGGTGCACCCCGGCCACGAACAGGGCGGTGAGTAGCAGGTAGAACGCCATCTCGTAGGACAGGGTCCAGACCACGTTGATGGCGTTCGGCACCGCGAGCACGTTGGAGAGCATGAGCGAGTGGGCGAGCGCGGATACCGCGGGATGGGTGCCGGTCCGCAGCTCGCCCCAGCCGACCCGCCACAGCACCAGCCCGGCGGCCAGCGCCAGGATGTACAGCGGATAGAGCCGGAACACCCGGCTCACCCAGAACGTGCGGACGCTCCCCTTCCGCTCCAGTGATGCCGGCACGATGTACCCGCTGACCAGGAAGAACACGAACACGCCGTATTGCCCGGTGTCGATCCACTGATAGGTGACGGCCCGGACGTGCCAGAACATCACGGACCCGGCGTGATCGAAGACCACGCACAGCGCCGCGAACCCGCGCAGGGCGTCCAGCCACGCGAGCCGGTTGCCTGCCGGGCTGCGGCGACCGGCGGGCTCCGCTGGAGTCGTCAGCTCCGTCGGGGAAGGTCCGGGACGGGGGGTTTCCGGCGCCTGCTGGGGATTTCCGGGGGAAGGCTGAGGCGCCGGGCGAGCGTCAGCCATGTGTCCTGACCCTACCGGCGGCTCCCGGCCCGCACGGCGCATTCCCGGTACGGGCGTGGTGCCCCGGTTTCAGCCGCCGGGCGGCGCGCCGCCCGGCGGCGGCGGGCCGGGCTGGTTACATTCGTGGACATGTTCGAACCCGATGGCCGCCTGAACGCCGAGCAGCGGCAAGCCGTGACCCATCCCGGCGGGCCGCTGCTGGTGCTGGCCGGGGCGGGCACCGGCAAGACCCGGACGCTGGTGGCGCGGGCCGCCTGGCTGTGCGGCGAGGGCATCCCGGCCAACCGGATCCTGCTGCTCACCTTCACCCGCCGGGCCGCCGAGGACATGCTCGGCCGGGCGGCGCAGTGGGCGGGCGGCGGCGCCGGGCAAGCTGGCCAGACGGCCGCCGGGCGGATCTGCGGCGGCACCTTCCACGCGATCGCGCACCGGATCATCCGTGAGCACGCCGAGTCGTTCTCGCTGCCGCCGGGATTCAGCGTCATCGACCCCTCCGACGCCGCCGACATCCTGGACGTGCTGCGGGCCGAGCACGGCCTCACCGGCACCGCTGGCCCCGCCGGGACCGGCCGCCGCGCTCCCCGCGCGGCCGTGTGCGCGGACATCTACACCCGGTGCGTGAACACCCAGACCCCGGTCGCCGAGCTGGTGAAGCGCGCCTACCCCTGGTGCGAGGACTTCACCGGCCAGCTCGGCGACCTGTTCCGGGCCTATGCCGCGCACAAGCGCAGCCACGCCCTGGTCGACTTCGACGACCTGCTGCTGCTGTGGCGCGCCGCGCTCGCTGACGAGTCCGCCGGGCCGGTGCTGCGCGGCATGTTCGACGCGGTGCTGGTCGACGAGTACCAGGACGTCAACGCGGTGCAGGCCGATATCGTGCGGCTGCTGCGGCCCGACGGGACCGGCCTGACCTGCGTCGGCGACGACGCACAGGCCGTCTACGGGTTCCGCGGCGCCGACCCCGCGCACCTGCAGCGGCTGGCCGCCGGCTTCGCCGGGCTGTCGGTCGTCAGGCTGACCCGCAACTACCGGTCCCGGCAGGCCCTGCTCCCGCTCGGGAACGCGGTCCGGCCGTCGTCGCCCGGACTGGAACTGACGCTGACCGGCGACCGGCCGGCCGGGACGGCCCCGCTGCTCGTCCACTGTCATGACGAGGCCAGCCAGGCCCGGGAGATCTGCGACCGGGTGCTCGCCCGCCACGAGTCCGGCACCGACCTGCGGGACCAGGCCGTGCTGGTGCGGGCCGCCCAGCACAGTGACTTGCTGGAGGTAGAACTGTCAGCCCGGGGCATCCCGTTCGTGAAGTACGGCGGGCTGCGGTTCACCGAGGCGGCGCACGTGAAGGACTTCCTGGCGGCCGCCAGGGTGGTGATCAACCCGGCGGACGACATCGCCTGGTTCCGGGTGCTGCGGCTGCACGAGGGCATCGGCCCGGCGCACGCCCGGCGGGTGATCGAGGTGCTGCGGCCGGCCGGGCCGCGGCACGACCCCGCGTGGGCCCGCTGGCAGCAGGCGGTCGAGACGGTCCCGGCGCGGTACCGGGCCGGGCTGGCCGCTACCCTCGGCACCCTGGCCGCCACGGCCGAGTGCGGGACCGCGGTCGCCGGGGAACTGGCGAGCGTGATCTTGTCCGCGCTGGAGACGCCGCTGCGGGCGCGCTACCCCGACGCCCCGGCCCGGCTGGCGGACCTGCACCGGCTCGCCGATGCCGCGGCGGCCCGGCCGTCACTGCACGACGCGCTGGTCGAGCTCGCGCTCGACCCGCCGGTGTCCGCTTCCGACCTGGCGGGTCCGCCCCGGCTGGACTCGGACTTCCTGATCATCTCGACCGTCCACTCGGCCAAGGGGCTGGAATGGCCGGTCGTCCACCTGCCGCAGCTGGTGGACGGCGCCGTTCCCAGCGACATGGCGCTGGCGGC
>DASQSC010000427.1:0-2936 GCA_035642555.1 Streptosporangiaceae bacterium
CGGGCAGGTCCTGGCCATCATCGAGCTCGGCGGCGGGTTCGGCGCCAGCGACCTGGACACCTACTTCAGCGGGCTGGGGATCACCGCCCCGTCGGTGACCGCGGTGGGAGTGGACGGCGCCGCCAATCAGCCCGGCCAGGACCCGTCCGGGGCAGACGGCGAGGTGCTGCTGGACATCGAGGTGGCCGGCGCGGTCGCGCCCGGTGCCAGGCAGGTGGTGTACTTCGCGCCCAACACCGACCAGGGGTTCGTGGACGCGGTCACCACCGCGGTGCACGCCAGCCCCGCCCCGGCCGCGGTCAGCATCAGCTGGGGCCAGTCCGAGGACGCCTGGACCGCGCAGGCCCGGACCGCGCTCGACCAGGCCATTGCGGACGCGGCGGCGCTCGGGGTCACGGTGACGGTGGCCGCTGGCGACAACGGCAGCGGCGACGGTGTCAGCGGCGGTCAGCCGCACGCCGACTTCCCGGCGTCCAGCCCGCACGCGCTCAGCTGCGGCGGCACCACCCTCCAGGCCAGCCCGGCGACCGGTGCCATCACGTCCGAGATCGTGTGGAACGACGGCGCGAGCGGCGGCGCGACCGGCGGCGGGGTGAGCGACGTGTTCGCGCTGCCCAGCTGGCAGTCGGGCGCGGGGGTCCCGGCCCGGGCAGGCGGCGGTACCGGCCGCGGGGTGCCCGACGTGTCCGGCAACGCCGACCCCGCCACCGGGTACCAGGTACTGGTGGACGGGCAGCGGTCGGTCATCGGCGGCACCAGCGCGGTTGCCCCGCTGTGGGCGGCGCTCGTCTGCCGGCTGGCACAGGGAGCGGGCAAGCCGTTCGGAATGCTGCAGCCGCAGCTGTACGCGGGGGTCACGGCCGGGACCGCCGCGCCCGGGTTCCAAGACATCACCAGCGGCAACAACGGCTCCTACCAGGCCGGCCCCGGCTGGGACGCCTGCACCGGGCTCGGCTCGCCGGACGGTACCGCGCTGCTGAGCCGGCTGTCCGGCTGACGGCTGTCCGGCTGGACGGGCTGGACGGGCTGGACGGGCTGGACGGGCTGGCCTGGTGCCGGGCGGCGCCCGCTCAGTCCCGGCTCAGCCGTTCCCGGCCGGACGGAGCGTCCCAGTCGGCGCCGGCCGGCTCGACCGTGATCCGCGCCGGGCCGTCGTTGCGGAACGACGGCTTGGCGCGGCCCAGGCCGCGGAACGCGCTGAAATCGGTGGTGTCACGGAACGCCGGGTGTGAGTACAGGTCGCGCGCGTACGGCCACAGGTTGCCGAACGCGGTCAGCGGCCGCTCGCTGACCCGCGCCATCGGGTTGTACCCGAGGTCGAACCGGGCCAGCGTCGGCCACAGCCGCACGTCGGCCTCGGTCAGCTGGCTCCCGAACAGGTACCGGCGGTCCGCCAGCCGCTGGTCGAGCTCGTCCAGCAGCCCGGTCATGCGGTGCCGCAGATCCTCGTACTCCTCCTGGGTGGTGGCCCCGGCCACCCGGTAGGGACCGTTGTTGACGGCCTCGTACACGCGCTCGTTCAGCGCATCGATCTCGCCGCGCAGCGGCTGCGGGTACAGCTCCACCGAGGTATCCGCCCAGGTCTCGAACTGCGTGCCGAGGTCGATCGTGATGTCGGGGAAGTTGTTGCTGACGATCTTGCCGGCCTGCCGGTCCCACAGCACCGGCACCGAGACGTGCCCGTCATAACCAGGCTCGGTGGCTTCATAGGCCTCGGCCAGGAACCTGAAGCCGTTCACGGGGTCGGGGCCGCGCCGTTCCCGGAACGCCCATCCCCGCCCGTCCCGCTCGTCGTCCACGTAGGAGAGCGAGACCACCTCATCCAGCCGCTTGAGCTTGCGGACGATCGCCGTCCGCTGCGCCCACGGGCAGCCCCAGGCGATGTACAGGTGGTACCGGCCCGGCTCGGCCGGGTAGCCGCTGGCGCCGTCGGCCGTGATCCGGCCCTGGAAGCGGTAACGGGGCCGCTGGAAGCTCTGGCCGTGGCTGAAGCCGCGGCCGGGCCCGTACTCCCCGTAGGTCTCCAGGTCGACCGGGCTGGCGTAGCGTGGCGCGGGCGCCGTCGCTGACTGGGTCATGGCAGCCTCCGGAATTGCCAGGGCACGGACTCCACCCTCACCGTAACCCGCCGCCAAGGCAGCCGCCCGGGTGCTGTCAGGTGACGGCCTCGGTGACCGGGGTGGGGCCGGCGCCCTCACCGGCGGACGCTGCCCGCTGACGGGTGAATGCCGGCAGCAGGCGGGCCAGCAGCAGGGCGCCGGCGATGCAGGCCAAGCCGCCGGAGATGACGGACACCGCGGGACCGACGGCGGCGGCGACCGCGCCGGATTCGGCGTCCCCGATCCGGGGACCGCCGGTGACGACGGCCATCTGCACGCCCATCAGCCGTCCGCGCAGCGCATCGGGCACCGCGAGCTGGATGATCGTGCTGCGGAACACCGCGGAGATGACGTCGGCGCCCCCGGCGACGGCCAGCAGCACGAGTGCGGCCGGCAGCCAGTGCACCAGGCCGAAGCAGGTGATCGCGGCGCCCCAGATCAGGACCGCGGCGATGACCGCGCGGCCCTGGCGGCGGACCCGGCGGACCCACCCGGTGGTGAGCGCTCCCAGCAGGGCGCCGGCGCCGGGGGCGGCGTACAGCAGCCCGAGCGTCTCTGCCCCGCCCCCGAACACCGCGGCGGCCAGCGCCGGGAACACGGCCCGGGGCATGCCGAACACCATGGCGTTGATGTCGATCAGGTAGGCGCCCTGGATGGCCTGCCGTCCGCGCAGATAGCCCAGGCCCGCCGCGACCGAGCGCAGGCCGGGCGAGCGCCTCGGGCCGCTGGCGCGCTGCGGGCTCAGCAGCATCGCCGCCACCATGGCCGCCGCGAGGCTGGCGGTGTCCAGCCAGTAGACGAACATGGCTCCCGCCCCGGCCAGCAGCAGGCCGGCCA
>DASQSC010000428.1:0-3191 GCA_035642555.1 Streptosporangiaceae bacterium
GCTGGCGGAGACGGCCGCGCTGGTGACCAAGGCCGGCCGGCGGCAGGTCACGGTGGTGACCGACGTCGCCTCGCCGGAAGACTGCCAGCGGGCCGCCGAGACCGCCATGGCGGAACTCGGGCGCATCGACATCCTGGTGAACAACGCCGGCATCGGTACGGCCGTCCCGGCGAGCCGCGAGCAGCCGGAGCAGTTCCGGCAGGTCATCGACATCAACCTGAACGGGGCCTACTGGATGGCGCAGGCCTGCGGCAAAGTCATGCGTCCGGGCAGCACGATTATCAACATCAGCAGCGTGCTCGGGGTCGCCACCGCCGGGCTGCCGCAGGCCGCCTACTCGGCGAGCAAGGCCGGGCTGATAGGGCTGACCCGGGACCTGGCCCAGCAGTGGACCGGCCGCAAAGGAATCAGGGTGAACGCGGTCGCGCCCGGCTTCTTCGAGTCGGAGATGAGCGATCAGTACCAGCCGGGCTACCTGGACGCCATGCGGCCCAGGATCCTCGCTGGCGGGCCGGGGGACCCGCGCCAGCTCGCCGCCACGCTGGTGTGGCTGGCAAGCGATGCGGCGGGCTATATCACGGGCCAGACGATCATCGTCGACGGCGGTTTCACGATTACCTGATCGGGGCGCCGCCGGGCGCCACCGGGCGCTCCCGGCCGCTTCCCGGCGCTTCCGGCCGGCTAGAGACTGCGGTCACGGGCCTGCCAGTGCTGTTCCAGGTTGCCGACGAGTGCCGGGCTGAGATGGCATCGCACCTGTTCCCGGGCATAGGTCGCCATGTACTCCCGGAACGTCTCCAGCGGCTCCTGGCCCACCCGGAGGGTGCGCCGGTTGGCGGCCGCGTTCACCAGCCCGGAGCTGGTCAGGGCCTCGGCCCGGGCGGCCACGGCCTGATCCATCTCCGCCGGCTCCACCACCTCGTCGCACAGCAGCGCCGCATCCGGCTCGCCCGCGATCCACTCCCGGCCGGACAGGATCGCCTGCCGGGCCGCCCGGTCGCCGACGAACCTGGGCAGCCGCAGGTTGGACGCCCCGGGAATGATCCCTTCCCGGCGGGCGGGCAGGAACAGGCGCGCTCCCCGGCCGGCGATCACGTGGTCCGCCACGTGCAGCAGCTGGCAGGCGCCGCCGATCGCGAACTCCTCCACCGCGGCGATCCACAGCTTCTCGATCGTGTCCGGCTCGATGCCGGCCGGCCCGGGGCCGGGGCAGCCGCCGCCGGGGAGGACGCCCCGGTAGATCTTGTTCACGTACCCCATGTCGCGGACCAGGTAGAACAGGTAGTCGATGCGCCCGTGGTACAGGTGGGTGAGATTGATGCCGGACCCGAACACCCGTCGGCCCCGGTATCGCGGATGCTCGACCACGCCGCCGCGGAACACCCCGACCTCGATCGCCGGGTCGAGCAGGATCAGGTCAACGGCGGCCTCGGTCGCGCCGAGCGTGGTGGCGTCCTCGGCGTTCAGGTGCGTGGGGTTGCTCAGCTCCAGCACGCCGGCCCGGCCCCGGCGGGTCACCCGGACCGGCCCGAGGCTGACGGTGCCGGCCGCCTGCAGTTCCCCGAGCCGCTCCAGCGCCGCTGGCGTGGGCCCGAGCATCGCCGTGACCAGGTGCCGCCCGGCGCGCGGCAGCGCCAGCAGGTGGGCGAGCAGCAGGCCGGTGGCGAGCTCTGCCCCTTCCTTGTCCGCCAGTGCCCGGGCGCGTTCGGCCGCCATCTCAGCCGGCGACGGCGCCAGGCCGGGCACGCGTGCCGCCGCCGCGTCCACCAGCTCGTAGAGCCGGAGCGGCCGCGTGCAGCCGCTGGTGAGGGTGTCGTAGAGGGCGGCCGCGTGCGAGCGCAGGAACCGGTCCCGGGCGCCGTGCAGCGCCGCGGCGATGGCTTTCCCGGCCGCGGCCTGGGCGGACGTGCGTGCGGGCGGGACCGGCAGCTGGCTGGCCAGCGCCTGGCCGCGGGCGAGGAACCGGCTGAGGCCGGCCGCCGCGGCCGGGAACGAGTCGTGCGGGGTCGCCGCGGCCGGGAACGAGTCGAGCTGGGCCGCCGGGGCCGGTACCTGAGCGGCCGGGGGCTCCATCTCAGCCGACGGGGCCGCTGCTGTCCAGGCTCCCGCCTCGGCCGCCCAGCCCTCGGCCTCGGCCCGCGGCAGCCCCGCTTTCACCAGCAGCTCGGCGGGAAAGCGGGCAGTGGTCATCCGGTCTCCCCAGGGGCTCTCATGCGCTGCGGGCA
Source organism: Streptosporangiaceae bacterium (assembly GCA_035642555.1). GTDB lineage: Bacteria > Actinomycetota > Actinomycetes > Streptosporangiales > Streptosporangiaceae > JAIRTY01. Next base: position 2,226 of record DASQSC010000428.1, read on the forward strand.
GGCCCGGAGCCGGGCCGGCCCGCCCGTTCCGCATCATGGCACGCTCCCTGGAGCAGGTCGGCGACCGCGGCGAGGCCCGCCCGGATCGCGCGTTCGCTCAGGTTGCCGAATCCCAGCACGAGCTGCGCTGGTTCCTCGGAGCCGTTCGAGCGGTACTCGCTCATGCCGTACAGGCCGACCGAGCGATCCCGGGCGGCTGTGATGACCGCCTGCTCGGAGGTCCCCTCCGGCAGGTGCGCGACCGCGTGGAAGCCTGCCGCCAGCCCGGTGAGCTGGAGGCCCGGCGCATGCCGGGCAAGGGCGTCGATGAGCGCGCCGCGCCGCTGTTCGTACAGCGTGCGCATGCGGCGCAGGTGCCGGTCGTAGTGGCCGGATTCGAGCAGTGCCGCGAGCGCGAGCTGGTCGAGCCCGGGTGAGCCCCGGTCGCTGAGCCCCTTCTCTTCGGCGACCGGGCCGATCAGCGCGGGCGGGCAGACGATCCAGCCCAGCCGCACCGCTGGCGCCAGCGACTTGCTGACGGTGCCGAGCGCGATAACCCGGTCCGCCGCCAGGCCCTGCAGCGCGCCGACCGGCTCGCGGTCGTAGCGGAACTCGGCGTCGTAGTCGTCCTCGATGATCGCGGCGTCCCGGCTGGCGGCCCACTCCGTCAGTGCCAGCCGGCGCTCGGGCGCCAGCACGACGCCGGTAGGCCACTGATGGGCGGGGGTCAGCACGACCGCCCGGGCACCGGTTGCCGCCAGCGCGGTGACGTCGACCCCTAGCGCGTCGACCGGGACCGGGACCGCGCTGAGCCCGGCCGCGGCGGCCGTATCGGTGGTGGCGGCCGAGTATCCGGGGTCCTCGAACGCCACCTGGCGCACCCCGGCCCGGGCCAGTGCCCGCAGCACCAGCCCGAGGCCCTGGGCGAACCCGGTGCAGATCACGATCCGGTCCGGGTCGGCGGCTGCCGCCCGGACCCGGCGCAGG
>DASQSC010000429.1:0-6765 GCA_035642555.1 Streptosporangiaceae bacterium
GCAGCCTCACCCTCGGACGCAGCCTCAGCCCGGCCGGCTTCGAAACCTGGATCAGGAACTTCTACGGCAAGATGCTCCTGCACTAGCCCTCGCAGTCCGCTCGTGGATCCCCTCGATCCCTGGATAACGATCTGCGGCTGGAGTACTACCCGGGCCCCCGGGTCGTGCCGCTGTCAGCCGCCGGAGCTGCCGGGACTGGCGTGCCAGAGCTTGCGGGGAGCATCCTTGATCGCGGCACCGGGCGCGCCGGTTTCCGCATACGGGGAGAGCGTGAATCCGTTGCCCAGCCTGACCGCGGGGGTCACGGCCGTCCCGGGTGCCGGCGCGGTGCCCGGCGCCTGCCCTCCGCCCGGGGCCGGGCCTGCGCCCGGCACGTCGCCGGCCGCCATCGCGGCCCGCACCGCGCCGATGCCGTCCTGCGCGCGGATTTCCGCGAGGGCTGCCAGGTCCCAGCACTCAGTCCCGTTCACCGAAACCGCCCCGCCCGCCCGGCGCACCCGCCCGGCCACCACGAGCAGCCAGGAGCCGAACACCCGGGCGGCGCACCGGTCCTGGACCGACTCGAAGAACGCCAGGTCGACCGGCCCGGTCGCGTCGTCAAGGGTGACGAAGATGATCCGCTGGCCGGACCTGACCGCCGGGGTCTGGGTCGCCGTCTTCACCCCCGCCACCAGCACCCGGCTGCCAGCCCGGCAGCGATGCAGGTCACGCGAGCGGACCACGCCCAGCTCGGTGATCAGGTCCTGGTAGAAGCCGAGCACGTGCTGGCTCAGGTCGATGCCGAGGATCTCAAGTTCGGCCTCGACTCGTTCGGGCAGCGTCAGGTCCGGCAGCTCACCCGCTGGTACCAGCCCGGCGAAGCCGTCGCCGTCGAACCCCAGCGGAAGCAACTCCCCGACCCCCCTGCCCTGGGCCGGCCCGCCACCGGCCGCCCCGCCACCGGCCGCCCCGCGATCGACTGGCCCGCCTCCGACCGCTCTGCCGTTGACCGACCCGCCGTCGGCCACCCCGCCATCGGCCGCCGCTGGCCCGCGACCCCACTTTTCACCCCTTCCAGTCATTTCAGCGCCCCGGATTGTCCTGGTTTGCGTGCTGGAAGGGGTGAAAAGTCGCGGCAGGAGGCTGTTAGGGGTGCGACCCGGGCGCGATGGTGCGCTGGGTGCCTGCGGGCCGGGCGAACCGGGCGCCTGCGGGCCGGGTGCGCTGGGTGCCTGTGCGCCGCGCGAGCGGGACGACTGTGCGCCGCGCGAGCGGGACGACTGCGCGGCGGGCGAGCGGTCGAGAACTCGCACCCGGGCGAGCAGGTCTCGCCTCGATACCCGGGCACCGCCGGCCGCCCCGTTCCCGGTGAGCTCAGCGGCCCCGGCCGGGCCGGCCGCCGCTGCGGCGCTGATCCCGTAAAGCGTGTCGAACCCGCCGACCAGGACCAGTCGTTCGGTGACCGGCCGGGATACCCGGGCCCGCTCCCAGAAATCCCGCACCGAGAGGTAGGGCTGCCCGGCCACGATCCGGGCCACTTCGGCCTCGCTGATCCCCTTGACTTCCCGCAGCCCCGCCCGGAGCCCCCAGCCGCCGGTCCCCTCACCGGTCACGCCTGCCCCGGGACCCGCCCCTTCCCCGGCGTGCCCTGCTCCGGCGGGCCTCGCCCCGGCCGGACCCCCTCCGGCCAGACCCGCCTCGGCGTGCCCCGCTCCGGGCCGCTCTGATCGCCAGTCCCCCGCCGACGCGTTCACGTCCACCGGGAGCACGGCGATCCCGTGCAGTCTCGCATCCCCGACGATCACCCGCTTGGGGTACATGCCGGGGTCGTGAGTGAGCACCCCGGCATAGAACGGTGCCGGGTAATGCCGCTTCAGCCACGCCGACTGGTAGGTCGGGACCGCGAAGGCGGCCGCGTGCGCCTTGCAGAAACCGAACCCGCCAAACGACTCCAGCACCTCCCACACCCGGGCCACCGTGGCCTCGTCATACCCGCGGTCGCTGGCCTCGGCGCGGAACCACTCGCCGGCTTCCTCCCGGGTCTGGTCGTCGGACAGCTGCCGCCTGACCCGGTCCGCCTCCGAGAGCCCGCAGCCGGTCATGGCGTGGATGATGCGCAGCACCTGCTCGTGGAAGATGACCACCCCGCCGGTCTCGCTGAGCGCGTCGACGAGGTCGTCGTGCGGGTACACCGGCACCCGGTCGCCGTTCCGCCACTGGAGGTAGGGACTGATCATGTCGGAGTTGACCGGTCCCGGCCGGAACAGCGAGATGTCCACGATCAGGTCGCCGAGATCGCGCGGCCGGAGCTTGGTGACCAGTTCCCGCTGGCCAGGCGACTCGATCTGGAAGCAGCCGAGCGTCCGGGCCGAGCTGACCAGATCGAACGTTGGCTCGTCGCGGGAATCGACCGCATCGAGGTCCACCCGCTGCCCGGTGGTCCGCTCGATCTCGGCCAGGGCGTGCGCCATCGCCGACTGCATGCGCACTCCCAGCACATCCAGCTTGATCATTCCCGCGGTCTCGACGTCGTCCTTGTCGAACTGGCTCAGCGGCAGGCCTTCGAGGCTCTGCTCCACCGGGGTCCGGTCCAGCAGGGTGGCGTCGGAGAGCACCACCCCGCAGGGGTGCATCGCGATATGCCTGGGCAGCCCGTCCAGCCGCTCGGCCAGCCGGAACACGCCGGACAGCTGGGGCATGGCCAGCCCGCTGGCACGCAGTTCCGGGAGCTCGGCCAGGGCGCCGCCGATGTGCCGGGCCCGGATGCGCGGGAATGCCTTGGCGACCGCGTCGATCTCGTGCGGAGGGAACCCGAGCGCGGCGGCCACGTCCCTGATCGCGCTGCGGGCCCGGTAGGTCTCCATCATCGACACGCAGGCCACCCGCTGATCGCTGTAAGCGTCGAAGATCGCCCGGTAGGCCTCGATCCGCCGGGCCGACTCGACGTCGAGGTCGATGTCGGGCAGGCCTTCCCGGCTCTCGGACAGGAACCGCTCCATGATCAGGCCGTGCTCCATGGGGTCGATGCCGGAGATGCCGATCAGGTAGGTGACCAGGGAGCCCGCCCCGGAACCGCGGATGGAGCAGCGGATGCCGCGGCCGGCGATGAGCGCGGCGACATCGGCCACGGTGAGGAAGTAGGACGCCAGCCCGGTCTTGGCGATGATTTCCAGCTCATCGCCGAGACGGCGGCCGGCCGCCGCCCGGCGGCGAGCCGCTTCCCGGCCGGTCCCGGCCGGGAAGCGGCGGTCCAGCCCGTCCGCGCAGCGGGCACGCAACTCGGCCAGCGGATCAGCGGCACCGGTCTCGGGCACGAACCTGCCCCCCAGGCCCAGGTCCAGGACCGGGTCGAGGGCACACCAGCGGGCGAGGTCCGCGGTGGCCGTGAGCAACTGCCCTGCCGCGTCGTCGTCGCCGCAGACCCGCGCCGCGATCCGGGCCATCTCCGCCCCGCTGGCCAGGTAGGCCCGGGTGTTGTACCGGTCGCGGTGGCGGTGGCCGAGCGGCACGAGCTGCCGGGCCGCGTCGAGCACCTGCGCCACCGGGCCGTCGGCGGGCTCGAGGTAGCGGACCGCGTTGCTGAGCACCGCCGGGATGCCTTGCTCCCGGGCGAGCTCCAGCATCCGGCCGGCCCGGAACCGGTCTCCCGGTGCCCGGTGGTCGACGATCTCGATCACGGTCTCGGCCCGTTCCCGCCAGCGGCGCAGGGCGGCCGCCGCCAGGTCTGGCCGGCGGGCGGCGGCCGCCTGCCCGGCGTCGCTGCCGGGACCCAGCAGCACGACGAGGTTCGCGGCATGCTCGGCCACCAGGTCCGGCGTTACCGCCGGGTCTCCGCGCTCGCCCTGGTGGGCCGCGCTGACCAGGCGGCACAGCGAGGCCCAGCCCTGCTTGCCGGCGGCCAGCACGGTCACCCGGCGGCCAGCACCGTCCCGCCGCGCCGGATCGCCGCCCCGGCCACCCGCCTCGTCCCGCAATGCCAGGTCGGCACCGAGGATCGGCGCGATTCCCGCCTGGGCGCACGCCACCGCGTGTTTCACCGCCCCGTACAGGCCGTCCCGGTCGGTCAGCGCGAGCGCGGGCATGCCGAGTTCCGCCGCCCGCGCAGCCAGGGCGGCCGGGGTGTCCACCCCGTACCGCAGCGAATACGACGACGCGACATGCAGGTGGGCGAAGTCCGCCGCCCGGTCCGGCCCGCTTCCCGTTGCCCGGCGGAGCACGCCCTAATCCCAGATCCGGGCCAGCAGCCAGCTGCCGGCGGCCGTGTCCCGCCGCAGCTCATACGTGGCGGGCGGGACGTTCCCCCCGGGCGACGCCTCGACCCGCCAGAACTCGTGTTCGGCCGGGAGGCCGGCTCCCGCTCCCCGCTGCTGCCACCACTCCCGGCTGATCAGCCAGCGGTCGAGCACGCGGAGCACCGTGTAGGGCCGTCCCCGCCAGGCGAACCTGACCGGCCTGCCGTCGGCCTCCCAGACCTCAACCGGCTCCCCGTACGTCTTGCTCACGAAAACACCCTGGTCACGACACCGCCCTGCGCTCTCTGGCGAGCGAACCCCGCTCCGGCGGATCGCCTGCCCCGGTCGCCGTCCTGGGAGAAGGCAGGCAGCGTCAGTCGAATATATATTCGACAGACTAGCTGAGACTGATGTGACTAGTGAGACCTGTGGGCAAAATTTCCGTTCCGAATGAGGAAGCCTCAGCCCGGGAGAGCCCGGTCGCGGCGCCGGTCAGCCCGCCCCGTCGCCCGCGCCGCCCGCCATCACCGGGCGGCGCGGAGCGCTCACGGTGCGGGGGCTGGCAAGCCGATCAGGCCGGCCAGGCAGGTCACGGCGTGATCGAAGAACGCGGCGCGGTCGGTGACCACGTTCTCGAACTGGCCGAACAGCTCGAAGCTGAGCAGGCCGAACAGGCCCGCCCAGGCCGTCAGCGCCCGCGCGATCACGTCGTCCGGCACTCCCGCCGCCACGCTGTCGCGCAGCCGGGCGGTATCCGGCCGCAGCGGCGCCGGGACCGGCGGGTACGTCCCGGGCGGCCCCAGCGCGCCAGCGGCGTGAGCCTCGCTGAGGATGCCGCCGAGCACGGCGGCGACCCGGGAGGCCGGGCCGATGGTCTGTTCCGGCGCCCGGTAACCGGGCACGGGCGAGCCGTAGACCAGGGCGTACTCGTGCGGGTGCGCCAGCGCCCAGGCTCGCGCCGCCCGGCAGGTGGCCAGCCACCGGCCCGCGTGGTCCGGCCGCGGGCAGGCCCGGTCGGCCTCCTCCGCGGCCGCGCCGACCGCGTTGTAGCCATCGATGATCAGGGCGGTGAGCAGGTCGTCGCGGCTCGGGAAGTAGCGGTAGATGCCCGAGGACACCATCCCCAGCTCGCGCGCGACCGCCCGCAGTGACAGCCCGGCCGCTCCCTCGGTCGCGAGCTGCCTGCGGGCGGCCTCGGCGATCTCGCGGGTGAGTTCCGCGCGCACCCGCTCGCGTGCTGTCCGGCCGGCGGTCACGCGATCACCTTAGCAGAGCACTGGAGCAAGAGGAGAGCAGTGCTCCGCTAGTCTGAGGCAGCTCCCGCTGCGGCCCTCGCCTGACTTTTCATGATCGTGGTGGATCAGGAGGGCCGTCGGCCGGCCAATCCCACATGATCATCCGCCCACAGCTACCGGAACGCCGACCGGGGGCTGGCGCGGGCGGGCGGGGCCGGCCGGGTCAGGTCTGGTTGTAGAACCCTTGGTCACCGGGCGCTTCTGGCTCCCGCAGGATGTGGTAGCCGGTCGGGACGATGAGGAAGACCCGGCCGCCCAGCCGCTGGATGTCACCCTGGCGGCCGAAGATGAGCCCGGACATGAAGTCCACGATGCGCTTGCCGTCCGGGATCTCCATGTCCTGCAGGTTCACGATCACCGGTATGTTCCGGCGGAACCGCTCGCCGATGGTCAGCGCGTCACGGAAGGTCTGCGGGCGGATCGTGGCGATCAGGCCGGGATGACCGCCGGGGGTTTCCGCGTCGTCCGGCGCATCCTCGTCCGGGTAGCCGTCAATGACGGGGTACTCCTCATAACTGAGCACCTCGTCCTCCTGCTCGGCCAGGCCGAGCCACACCACGGCTTTGCGAAGCCCCACTTCGCCCTCCCGCCGACCCCGCTGAAGTTACGGGATACGGTGCCGGGCGGACCAGCAACACGCCGGGCACCTGGGACGAAAGCTTCGCATCCGGCATGGCCGGGTGCGGGCGGCGCGCGCGGCACGTACCCCGGGCCCGGCCGTTCCGGCCCGTAGCCGGGCCGCCGGTAGCCAGGCGGCCAGAAGTCAGGCCGCCGGTGCCCAGCCGGCCATCGCGAAGCCGGCCATCAGTTCCCGCACTTCGCCGGCGATCCGCTCGATGGCTGCCTCGTCGTCCTTGAGCGCGGCCATGATCGCGTCATCGAACCAGGCAGCCACCTGCGGCATGTGCTCTTCCCGCAGGCCGCGCGTGGTGATCGCGGGCGTGCCGAGCCGCACCCCGGACGGGTCGAAGGGCTTGCGGGGATCGAACGGCACCGTGTTGTAGTTCAGCTCGATGCCCGCCCGGTCCAGCGCTTTGGCCGCTGGCTTGCCGCCGATGCCGCGGCTGGTCAGGTCCATCAGGATGAGGTGGTTGTCGGTGCCGCCGGACACCAGCTCGAACCCGTGCCCGAGCAGCGCATCGGCCAGCGCCTTGGCGTTGGCCACCACCTGCCGGGCGTAGCCGGCGAATTCCGGCTGCGCCGCCTCCGCCAGCGCGACCGCGATCGCCGCCGTCGTGTGGTTGTGCGGGCCGCCCTGC
>DASQSC010000430.1:0-4089 GCA_035642555.1 Streptosporangiaceae bacterium
GCCAGCCGCCGCGCCCCGGCCAGGGCGAGGTAGCTGAGGCGGCTGGTCTCGGTCTCCAGCAGGCCCAGGTGGGCGGCGTAGGCGTGGAAGTGGGCATCGATCAGCCCGGGGACCACTGTTCCCCCGCGGGCGTCGATCACCTGCCCGGCGGGCCGCACCCCCGGGCCGGTCTCGGCGATGACCCCGCCCTCGGCCCGGACCGGGCCCTCGGCCAGGTCCGCTGACTCGCCGTCGAAGATGAGCGCGTTAATGATGGTCAGGCTGCCGGCATCCGCGCTGCCGCTCATAGCTGGCTCTCCTTAGCTGCTCGCCCGCCGGGTCCGCGTCACTCGCTGCCTGCCGCGCGCAGTCGCGCGGTGGCATCCTCGTGGCCGGTGCCTCCTCAGCTCGGGCATCATTGCGGGCATGCGCTGATCACTTGTATGGAGCGCGAGGCTAGGAGCCGGTTCAGGCACATTCAATTGGCGAATGTCGAGGACCACGCGGGTATGTTCCAGACAGTTGTCAGTAGGTATCTTTTTGGCTGGTTCATACGTTCGTCTCGGACCGGGCCCGCCGGCGGGCCCGCTGACGGGAGGGAGGCGAGCCCGTGGGCGTGCCAGCCGCACCCAGGTTCGCGGGTGTCTACGTGGCCACGAGCACCCCGCTGCGCGACGACGGATCCGTGGACATCGGCCGGTTCCAGGAGCACTGCGCCTGGCTTGCCGACGAGGGAGCGGCGGGCGTCGTGCCGAACGGCTCGCTCGGCGAGTACGAGGCCCTCACCGAGCAGGAGCGGGCGCAGATCGTCACGGCAGCGGTGGAGGCGATCGGCGGCCGGGCGGCGGTGGTGCCCGGGGTGTCGGGCAAGGGCGCCGCCGAGGCGTGCCGGTGGGCGGAGCAGGCGAGCACGGCCGGGGCCCCGGCGGTGATGGCGCTGCCGCCGACCTCGCACGCGCCCACCGACGATGAGGTGGTGGCCCACTTCGCCGAGATCGGCAAGGCCGGCCTGCCGATCATCGCCTACAACAACCCGTTCTCCACCAGGGTCGACCTGACTCCCGCGCTGATCGCCCGGCTGACCGGGGAGGTCGGCGAGGTGGCGGCGGTCAAGGAGTTCTCGCAGGACGCCCGGCGGGTATGGCAGATCAGGGAGGCCGCGCCGCAGGTCGAGGTCATCTGCGGGTGCGACGACACGTTCGTCGAGTCCATGCTGGCGGGCGCGGTGGGCTGGATCGCCGGCTTCGCGAACGCGTTCCCGGCCCAGTCGGTCCGCCTGTACCAGTTGTGCATCGACGGCGACTTCGCCGCCGCGGCCGCGCTGTACCGGGAGATGCTGCCCATCCTGAAATGGGACGCCGACCCTCGGTTCATCCAGGCGATCAAGATCGGCCAGGAGGAGGCCGGGCGTTACGGCGGCCCGGTCCGGCTGCCCAGGCTGCCGCTGCCCGAGGACGAGGTGCGCGAGGTGCGGGCGGCCGCCCGGCGGGCGCTGGAGGCGGGTTACTGATGCGATCGGCGAAGGTGTTCGCCGCGGTGGACAGCCACACCGAGGGCATGCCCACCAGGGTGATCACCGGCGGGGTGGGGGTGCTGCCCGGCCGCACCATGGCCGACCGGCGCCGCTACCTCATGCAGGAACGGGACGACCTCAGGACCCTGCTGATGTATGAGCCGCGCGGGCACAGCGCCATGTCCGGCGCGATCCTGCAGCCGCCATGCCGGGAGGACGCCGACACCGGGGTGGTGTTCATCGAGGTCTCCGGCTGCCTCCCGATGTGCGGACACGGCACCATCGGGGTCGCGACGGTGCTGGTCGAGACCGGCATGGTCGACGTCAAGGAGCCGGTCACCGAGATCAGGCTGGACACGCCCGCCGGGCTGGTGGTGGCCAACGTCGAGGTGAGCGACGGCGCGGCGGCCGCGGTCACCATCCGCAACGTCCCCGCCTTCTTGCAGCTGCGCGACGCCCGGGTCACCGCCGGCGGCCTCGGCGAGCTCACGCTCGACCTCGCCTGGGGCGGCAACTACTACGCGATACTGCCCGCCGCCGGCGCGGGCGCCGATGTGCGGCCGGAACGGCACGACGACCTGATCGCCCGCGGGCTCGCCGTCATGGCGGCGGTCAACGAGCAGCTGTCGTTCGCCCACCCGGACCAGCCGGAGATCAAAGAGTGCCACCACGTGATCTTCACCGCCCCGGGCGGCGGAGAGGTCTCCGCGCGGGCGGCGACGGTCATCCACCCGGGGTGGATCGACCGCTCGCCGTGCGGCACCGGCACCTCCGCCCGGATGGCGCAGCTGCATGCCAGGGGGGCGCTAGGGCTGGAGGAGGACTTCGTGCACGCGTCCCTGATCGGCTCCCGGTTCACCGGCAGGCTGACCGGGACCACGCAGGTGGGCGAGTTCCCGGCGGTGGTGCCGACCGTCCGCGGCCGGGCCTGGGTGACCGGGATGGCGACGTACCTGCTCGACCCGGAGGACCCGTTCCCGGCCGGCTTCCTGGTGCGCGGCGGCGCGGCGGCGGACGGAGCCGGCGGGGCGGCCGGGGGAGCGCTGTCAGCGGAGGATGATCTCTAGGCAGTGACCCGCGACCTGCCGCCGCCGCGGCGATGGCCGCCTGGCGGCGATGACCTGCCCGCCGCCGCCGACGTCGTGGTGATCGGTGCCGGGCTTGTCGGCGCGTGCTGCGCGCGGTCGCTGGCCGCCGCCGGGCGGTCGGTGTGCGTGGTGGACCGGGGCGGCCCGGTCGCCGGGACCACTGCCGGCGGGGAAGGCAACATCCTCGTCTCGGACAAGCTGCCGGGCCCCGAGCTCGGGCTGGCACTGCGCAGCCTGGCGCTGTGGGCCGGGCTTGCCGCCGACAGCGGCGATCGGTTCGAGTTCGAGGCCAAGGGCGGCGTGGTCGTCGCGGGCGATGAGGCGCAGCTCGCCGCGCTGGGCGAGCTCGCCGGGCGGCAGCGGGCGGCCGGGGTGCGGGCAGAGCCGCTTGACCCGGCGGGCCTGGCCGCGGCCGAACCGCGGATCTCCCCGGCCATGGCCGGCGGCGTGCGCTACCCGCAGGACTGCCAGGTGCAGCCGATGCTGGCGGCGGCCTGGCAGCTGACCGAGGCCCGGCGCCTCGGCGCCACGCTCGCCTGGGGCGCCGAGGTGCTCGCCCCGGTGACCGGGGACGGCGGGCGGCTCACCGGCGTCCGCACCAGCCGCGGCCAGGTGGCCGTCGGCGCGGTCGTCAACGCCGCCGGGCCGTGGAGCGGGCTGACCGCGCAGTGCCTCGGCGCCGGCCTCCCGGTCCGCCCGCGCCGCGGCCACATCCTGGTCACCGAGCCGCTGCCGCCGCTGATCAGGCACAAGGTGTACGAGGCTGACTACGTCGGCACCGTGACCAGCGAGGCCGAGGACGTGCAGTGTTCCCCGGTCATCGAGGGCACCCGCTCCGGCACCGTTCTCATCGGCTCCAGCCGCGAGTTCGCCGGCTTCGACCAGCGGCTCAGCCTCGGCGTGCTCGCCGCCATGGCGCGGCGTGCCGCGGTGCTGTTCCCGTTCCTGGCTGGCGTCCGGGTGATCCGCGGCTACGCCGGGTTCCGCCCGGCCAGCCCGGATCACCTGCCGCTCATCGGCCCCGACCCCGCGGTCGGCGGCCTCTACCACGCCACCGGCCACGAGGGCGCCGGGATCGGCCTCGCGCCGGCCACGGCCGAACTGGTCACGGCGCTGCTGACCGGGCAGCCGCCCGCGGTGGACCCGGCCCCGTTCGCGCCGTCGCGGCTGGCTGCCGCAGCTTCTCCCGGCGCTGGCGGTGGCGGCGGCGAGGCGGGGGAGGTGCCCGGGTGAGCGGACCGGATCAGCCTGTCGGCTTCCGCTACCAGGGCCGGGCGCTCACCGCGCCGCGCGGGGCGACCATCGCGGCGGCGCTGCTGGCCAACGGGGTCACGTCCTGGCGGCTCACCCGCGGCGAGGGCCGGCCGCGCGGGCTGTTCTGCGGCATCGGCCACTGCTACGACTGCCTGGTCGACGTGGGCAACACCCAGGCGGTCCGGGCCTGCCAGGTCCCGGTCAGCGAAGGTGACGAGGTCAGGCTGTCCCGTTCGGTGGGCGGCGGGTCAGTTG
>DASQSC010000431.1:0-2417 GCA_035642555.1 Streptosporangiaceae bacterium
GCGGTGCCGCCGTCCCAGCCCACCCAGGCCCCGCTGCGCGAGGTCATGACCGGGCGCAGCGCCGTGACCAGCCCGCCGGGCGACAGCTCCCAGCCGTCGTCACCGCGCTGGACCGGCAGCCGGTTGGCCACCGCCACGACCTGCGGCGCCTCGTCGTGGCCGGGCCCGCCGGCCATGCCGTCGTCTCGGTTCGGGTGCAGATTCATTACCGGACACCTACCCGGGCTGGCGGCCGGCTCCCCGCCCGCCGACCCTAATTACATATTGACTTCCTAATATTAGTAGGAAATGCTTCTGCCATGAGGCAGACCGTCCCTGCGCCCGCTCCGGCGAGCCGCCGCCAGCGCCGCCGTCAGGAGACGATCGAGGAGGTGCTCGGCATCGCGGTCGCGATCATGGCCGAGCAGGGCGTGGCCGGGCTGTCCACCGGCGAGATCGCGCGCCGGATGGGCATCCGGCCGCCGTCGCTGTACGGGTACTTCCCGTCCAAGCACGCGCTCTACGACGCCCTGTTCGCCCGCGGCGCGAAGAGCGTGCTCGCGGCCATGTCGGAGGTGCTCGCCGCGCCTATCGCCGATGGCGGCACCCTGGCGGAGGTGATGCACCGCGCTGGCGAGGCGTTCGTCCGCTGGTCACTGGAGCACCCGGCGTATTCCCAGCTGCTGTTCTGGCGGCCGGTGCCGGGGTTCACGCCGTCGCCGGAAGCCTACGAGCCCGCCCTCGAGCTGGTCGGCCTGAGCATGGAGCGGTTCGCCCGGCTACAGCGGCTGGGGCTGCTGCGCCGCGACGTGCCGGCCGAGCTGATCCACCGGGACTGGACGATCCTCATCGCCGGCGTGGTCAGCCAGCAGCTTTCCAACGAGCCGGGCGAGGACTTCGGGGCCGGCCGGTTCACGGCGGCGCTGCCCGGCCTCGCGGCCATGTTCGCCCGTCACTACGAGCCCCCCGCCACATCCGCGCCTACCGGGAGGGGAACCCATGCAGACCGCGATCGACCAGATCGGTGACCGCATCTACCGCATCTCAACCTTCGTCCCCGACGCCGCGCCAGGGGGCTTCACCTTCAACCAGTTCCTGATCGACGCCGAGGAACCGCTGCTGTATCACACCGGAATGAGAGGGCTGTTCCCGGCGGTGCGGGCGGCGATCGAGCGGGTGATGCCGGTGACGCGGCTGCGCTGGATCGCCTTCGCCCACCTGGAGGCCGACGAGTGCGGCGCGATGAACGAGTTCCTCGAAGCCGCGCCGCACGCGCAGGTGGCGCACGGCGAGCTCGGGTGCGTGGTGTCCCTGAACGACCAGTGCGCGCGGCCGCCGCGGCCGCTGTCCGACGGCGAGGTCCTCGACATCGGCGGCGCGTCGCTGGCCCGCCGGATGACCGAGATCACCACCCCGCACGTCCCGCACAACTGGGAGTCGCACATGTTCTTCGAGCGCGAGAGCGGCACGCTGTTCTGCGGCGACCTGCTCAGCCAGGTCGGCAACGGGCCCGCGGTGACGGGCGACGACCTGCTCGAGGAGGCGATCGCCGCCGAGGAACTGTTCCACCAGACCTCGCTGGGCGCGGCGGTGCCGGCGACCTACCGCCGGCTGGCCGGCCTCGGGCCGCGGCGGCTCGCGATCATGCACGGCTCCAGCTACGACGGCGACTGCCCGGCCCTGCTGCGGGCCATGGCCGACGTGTACGAGCAGCGGTTCGGGTGCGGCAGGCAGGACCCGGCGGCGCAGCCGCTGCCGGGGCACGCCGGGGCAGCGGGTTCCGTGCCCAGCGCCGCCCGGGGGTCCCGGTGACCGCGGCCGCCGCCGCCCTGGTCCTCACCGGGCCCGCCGGCGGCCGCTGGGAGTGGGGCGCCGGCGGGCCGGGTTATGAGCTGGACGCGATCGCCAGCGGGAGGGTGGCGACCAGCGAGGTCCCGGCCCCGGCCACGCTGACGATCTCGAGCCTGCCGCCCAGCGCCTCGACGCGGTCCCGGAGGCCGATGAGGCCGGAGCCGCGGCCGAGGCCGGCTCCGCCGTCACCGTCGTCGCGGACCAGCAGCCGCAGCGAGCCCTCCACCACCCCGACGTCGACCTCCGCCACCGAGGCGTTGGCGTGCCTGGCCGCATTGGTGAGCCCTTCCGACACGACGTAGTAGGCAGCCACCTCGGTCTGCCTGGGCAGCCGTCCCGTGACCCGCACGTTGAGCCGGACCGGCACGCCGGAGCGGCGGGCGAGGGCCTTCAGCGCCGGCGCCAGGCCGCCGCGCTCCAGCACCGCCGGGTGCAGCCCGCGCGCCAGCTTGCGCAGGTCCTCCACCACGCCGGTCAGCTCCCGGGCGGTGCGGGAGTACTGCTCGGCGACCGCTTCCTGCCCGGGCGGCAGCTGCGCCTGCGCGGCCCGCAGCTCGAGCGCGATGGACAGCAACTGCTGCTGGGAG
>DASQSC010000432.1:0-3506 GCA_035642555.1 Streptosporangiaceae bacterium
TGGTCTGCGACTCGCTGGCCACCACGCTCACCTCCCGGCAGTCCGCCTGGTCGCCAAGCTCGGCGATCAGCCTCGCCGCGGTGGTGCTGATCGGCCCGGCCGGCGCCGCGGTGGTCGGCGCCTCCGTGCTGATCACCGTCCGCACCGGCGTCCGGCTCAGTCAGCGGGTCTTCAACGCCGCCATGTACACCCTCAGCGCCTACGCCGCGGCCGAGACCTACCTCGCGCTCGGCGGCCGGGTCGGGACGCCCGGGCGGGCCGAGTTCCCGGCGATCATCGGCCCGTTCGCCGCCGCCGCGGTGGTCCATGTGCTGGTCAACCTGGGCCTGCTGGGCGGGATGCTCAAGCTCACCCGGCAGGCAGGCGGTAGCCCGAGGGGCATCGGCCTGAGCCTGCCGCTGCTGTTCTTCTCCGACGTGTGCTACGCCACCCTCGGCCTGCTGGTGGCGGCCCTGTGGAGCGTGGGCGTGCGGCCGGTCGGCGCGATCCTCGCGCTGGTGCCGCTGTTCGTGGCGCGCTGGGCGATCGGCCAGTTCGCCGCCCAGGAGCGCGCCTACGCCGCCACCATGGCGGCGCTCTGCCAGGCGGTCGAGACCAAGGACTACTACACCCGCGGCCACAGCGAGCGGGTGTCGCGCGGGGCCGCCATGCTGGCCAGGGAGGTCGGCATGCGGGCCGAGCGGGTGGATGCCATCCGGTACGCCGGCATGCTGCACGACGTCGGGAAGCTCGGCGTGCCGACCAAGGTGCTGCAGAAGAACGGCGCCCTCACCGAGGAAGAGTTCGCCGCGATTCAGCTGCACCCCATGCGCGGCCTGGAAATCGTCCGCGAGATCGGGTTCCTGGACGAGGCGCTGGCCGGCATCATGCACCATCACGAGCGGATGGATGGCCGCGGCTACCCGCTTGGCCTGGTGGGGGACGAGATCCCCGAGTTCGCCCGGGTCATCGCGGTCGCCGACGCGTTCGACTCGATGACGTCCAACCGGTCCTACCGGGGGGCGCGGAGCGTGCCGGAAGCGCTCTCCGAGCTTCGCCGGTGGGCGGGACCGCAGTTCGACCCGGCGCTGGTGGACGCGTTCGTGGCCGCGCTGAAGCGGGAAGGGTGGCCGCAGCCGGCCACCGCCCTGCCGGACGCCGGTGACGCCATTTCCGTGCAAGACCACGATGACCCGACCACGCCGCTGCGGGTCGTTGACAGCCGTTGAAGGAGCAAGGGATGAGCGGCGCGGTGCGGCGGCCAGCCCGGCGGTCCTCCTGGCAGGCGGCCGAGTCGGGCGAGATGCTGCTGGTGGCGGTCGCAGGAATGCTGGTGGTGGCCGCGGTGGCGCAGACGGCCGCGGTCGGCCTGGTGCAGCCGCGTACCGCGCTCGCGTTCGGCGCCCTGATCGCCATGGGCGAGCTGCTCCGGCTGGCACTGCCCGGGGACCGGGAAGCCGCCCCGATCGCGATCGCCAGCGCGCTCGGGTACGCGCTGCTGACGAGTGTGGGCGGGGTGCCCGCGACCCAGTCGGCGCTGCAGGTGATCGCCGTGACCGCGGCCAGCATGACGGTCGGGGCACTGCCCCACCTGGCGGCCGGGCGCCCGCCGGGGGTGGCCGGCATGTCATCCCGCCTGCTGGCGGTGGCGTGCGTGGCGGTCGTGTTCCGGCCGCTGGCCGCCACCGGTGAGCCGCAGCACCAGTGGTGGTTCGCGCTGGCCGCCATGACCGCCCTGGTAGCCCTGGGCTGGCTGGTGAAGTGCCTGACCCGGGCGCTGATCCGGGCCGACGCGCTGCGGGCCAGGTTCGGGGTCACGCTGTGGGACGAGATGCGCATCCAGCTGCCGCTGGGAGTCGCGGCGGGCGCGTCGGCGATCCTGATCTCGTTTGCCGCGCAGGTGATGGGGCTGGTGGCGCTGGCCGTGTTCATCGCCCCGCTGCTGGTGACGCACGCGGCGTTCCGCCGCTACGCCGGGATCCGGGCGACCTACCTGCAGACCGTCCGCGCGCTGGCGCGGGTCACCGAGGTCGGCGGGTACGTGGAGGACGGCCACTCGCACCGGGTCAGCCAGCTGTCGGTCGCGGTCGGCCGCGAGCTCGGCATGAGCGAGAACGACCTGCTGGAACTCGAGTACGCGGCGCTGATGCACGACATCGGGCAGCTCTCGCTGCGCGATCCGATCCCCGGCGGCGCCACCGTCCTGGTCTCGCCCGCCGACCAGGCCCGCATCGCTGAGCTGGGGGCGGGCGTCATCCAGCAGGCGGGGGTGCTCGACCGGGTGGCCGAGATCGTCCGCTGCCAGAGCATGCCCTGGCGCGGGCCGGACGGGGAGGCACCGGTCAGCAGCCGCATCATCCGGGCCGCCAACGCGTTCGACGACCTGGTGGGTGCCTCGGTGGACCGGGACCGCACCGCCGCCGCGCTGGAACGGCTCCGGCTCGACTCGGCGGAGTATGACCCGGGCGTGGTGGAGGCGCTGAGCAAGGCCGCCAGCCGCCGCGCCGTCATCCGCCGGTAGCGCGCCGGCGCCCGCTGCCGGGCCCGACGGCGGGCCGGTAGGCTGCCCGGGTGTTCGACGCCGTGCTGGTCGCCAACCGGGGGGAGATCGCCCGCCGGATCATCGCCACCGCCCGCCGCCTGGGCATCCGGTCGGTCGCCGTGTACTCGGAGGCCGACGCGGACCTGCCGCACGTGGCCGAGGCCGACGAGGCGGTGCTGATCGGCCCGCCGCAGCCGGCCCGCAGCTACCTGGATGCGCAGGCGCTGCTGGCCGCCGCCAGCAAGACCGCCGCGGCGGCGGTCCACCCGGGCTACGGGTTCCTGTCGGAGAACGCCGGGTTCGCCCGGCAGGTCATCGCCGCCGGCCTGGCCTGGGTGGGGCCGCCGCCGGAGGCGATCGCGCAGATGGGCGACAAGATCAGCGCCCGCAACCTGATGGAGCAGGCGGGAGTGCCGGTGGCGGCCGGCACCCGGGAGCCGGTGACCGACGCGGACACGGCGCTGGCCGAGGCTGGCCGGATCGGCTACCCGGTCATGGTGAAGGCCGCGGCGGGCGGCGGCGGCATCGGCATGAGCGCGGCGGCAGGCCCGGACGCGCTGCGGGCGGCGTTCGAGACCGCCCGGACCCGCGCGGAACGGTTCTTCGGCGGCCCGGCGGTCCTGCTCGAGCGCTACGTCGAGCGTGCCCGTCACGTCGAGGTCCAGCTCCTGGGCCTGGCCGACGGACGGGTGGTGGCGCTGGGCGAGCGCGACTGCTCGGTCCAGCGCCGTCACCAGAAGGTCGCCGAGGAAACCCCCTCGCCGGGGGTTGGTCCGCGGCTGCGGGAGCGGCTGCTGGCCGCGGCCGTGCGAGCCGGGGAGGCGGTGGGCTACCGGGGCGCGGGAACGGTCGAGTTCCTGCTTGATGTCGCCGCTGACGAGTTCATGTTCCTGGAAATGAACACCAGGCTGCAGGTCGAGCACCCGGTCACCGAGCTGGTCACCGGCATCGACCTGGTAGAACAGCAGTTCCTGGTGGCGGCCGG
>DASQSC010000433.1:0-2279 GCA_035642555.1 Streptosporangiaceae bacterium
CGGCGACGTTCCGGGTGAGGTGATCCGCGACCGGCAGCCACGGCCGGGTGCCGTCCGGCGTGAACCCCGCCCCCGGCGAGGCGTCCCACTGCATCGGGGTGCGGGAACGATCCCTGATCCCCCGCGCGACGCCGTCGCCGAACACCCGGTCCCGCCGCAGCCCGGGCGGGACGTCGACGTCGGTCATCCCGATCTCGTCGCCGTAATAGAGCGCCAGCGTCCCCGGCAGCAGGGCGAGCAGCAGCAGGGCGAGCCGCGCCTTCCGCTCGTCGCCGCCGCCCCACCGGGTCGGGAAGCGGCTGACGTCGTGGTTGGAGCCGGTCCACACCGGGCACCCCCCGGCCGGCAGCGCCCGCAGCGTGTCCGCCACCACCCCCGCCAGCGCCGGCGCGGTGAACTCCGACAGCAGGAACGGGAAGTTGAACGCGAGCTGCAGCTCGTCGCCCCGGCCGTAGTAGCTGGCCATCCGGTCGACGTCGGCCACCCAGGTCTCGCCGAGCAGCAGCCGCGGCGGGCCGTAGCCGTCAGCCAGCTTGCGCCAGTCCCGGTACACGCCATGGGTCTGCGGCCGGTTGGCGTTGTAGACGGGCCGGAGCCCGGCTCGTGAGTCCGGGGGGTTCCGGGGGGTCGTCCCCCCGGGCCGTGCCCCGCCGGGGGGGTCTGGGGGGGTCGTCCCCCCGGGCAAGCGCCGCGGCTCGCCCCCGTCCGCCAGCGGGTTGTCGCGCAGCTTCGCGTCCTTGTACAGGCCGTGCGCCACGTCGATGCGGACTCCCGCCACCCCGCGGCCGAACCAGAACCGCAGGATCTTCCGGAACTCCTCGTGCACGGCGGGGTGCCACCAGTTCAGGTCGGGCTGCTGCGCCACGAAGTTGTGCAGGTAGTACTGGCCGCTATCGGCGTCGAGCGTCCACGCCGGGTCGCCGAGGGTGTCACGCCAGTTGTTCGGCGGGCCGCCGCCGGGCGCCGGGTCGGCCCACACGTAGTAGTCGCGGTGCGCCGAGCCGCGCCCCGCCCGGGCGTCGGCGAACCACGGGTGGGCGTCGCTGGTGTGGTTGGGCACCAGGTCAAGCAGCACCCGGATGCCGCGCCGCCCGGCCTCGGCGATCAGCCGGTCCAGGTCGGCCATAGTGCCGAGGCCGGGGTGCACGCCCAGGTAGTCGCTGACGTCGTAGCCCCAGTCCAGGTCCGGGGACGGCATCGTCGGCGACAGCCAGATCCCGTCCACGCCGAGCCACGCCAGGTGGTCAAGCCCGGCGGTCACGCCCGGCAGATCGCCGTAACCGTCCCCATCGGTATCGCGGAACGAACGGACATACACCTGGTACAGGACGGCTCCGCGCCACCATGCGCTGCCAGCCACTGTTATCTCCGGTCTGCTGCGCGAGGGCCAAGATCCACGCGGCACCCTTCAGGCGGTCGTGCCGGGCCGTGCCGGGCTCGCCGGCGTGCCGCTCGTGGCGGCGCCGATCGTGCCGCTGCCGAGCACCCTGTCCCCGTCGTACAGCACGGCCGCCTGCCCGGTGGCCACGCCGCGGGCGGGCCGGGCCAGGCTGATCCGCAGCCCGCCGCCGGCCGGTTCGGCGACCGCCGGGTGGACGCCGCCGTGCGCGCGCAGCTGGACCTGGCACTCGACCGGCCCATCGGGCGGCGGGCAGCCGGTCCACACCGGCCGCTCGGCCTCGATCACGGTCACGTCGAGTGCCTCAGCCGGCCCGATGGTCACCGTTCCCGATACCGGTTCGATGTCCAGCACGTAGCGGGGTTTCCCGCCCGGGGCCGGGGTGCCGACCCGCAGCCCCTTGCGCTGGCCGACGGTGAACCCGTAGGCGCCCTCGTGGCTGCCCACCACGGCCCCGCCGGTGTCCACGATCGGGCCGGGCGCCGCGCCGAGGGCGCGGGCCAGGAAGGAACGGGTGTCGCCGTCCGGGATGAAGCATACGTCGTGGCTGTCGGGCTTGCCGGCGACGGCCAGGCCCCTGGCGGCGGCCTCGGCCCGGACCTGATCCTTGGTCGAGTCACCGAGCGGGAACAGCGCCCGGGCCAGCTGCTCGCCGGTGAGCACGGCAAGCACGTACGACTGGTCCTTGGCCTGGTCCGCGCTGCGGTGCAGCACCCCGTCCGCCAGCCGCGCGTGATGACCGGTGCAGACCGCGTCGAAGCCGAGCGCCACCGCCCGGTCGAGCACGGCCGCGAACTTGATCTTCTCGTTGCAGCGCAGGCACGGGTTCGGGGTGCGGCCGCGGGCGTACTCGGCGACGAAGTCGCTGACCACGTCCTGG
>DASQSC010000434.1:0-3249 GCA_035642555.1 Streptosporangiaceae bacterium
ACCACGCCGTCGGTGCGCGGCGGCTCGCCCACCCGCGCGGTGGACAGGATGTGCTGGAGCTGGCGGATGCGCGCCTCGCGCTTGCCCTGCTCCTCCTTGGCCGCGTGGTAGCCGCCGTTCTCCCGCAGGTCGCCCTCGTCCCGGGCGGCCTCGATTCTCTTCGCGATCTCGACACGCCCCGGGCCCGAGAGATGGTCCAGTTCCGCCTTCAGCCGGTCATACGCCTCCTGGGTGAGCCAGGTGACGTTCTCGCTGCGTGTCTCGGTCACGGGTACTCCTAGCATGCGGTCGGGCAACGTGCCCGACAGAGCCCGGCGGGGCTCCTCGGGGTAATCCTTCGAGGCTAACAAGGCTTGACTGATGCGTCGCGTCAGTCAATAGCCGGCGCGGCGGCGCGGGTAGGGAATGACGCTTCACCGCCTCGGTGTTGTCGTCCACGATGAGCGACCGCGCAACCGGCAGCCGCCCCCGGCGGCGCCCCGCCCCGTGGCGCACCGGTCATCGCAACCGTTACCAAGCGCGTCAAGGGGACCACGCTTGCCTACCCTGAGTCACGACCCTGAATCCATCAAACGAAACCAGGCCCCGGATCCTTCCCGGCGGTTCCGGCTGATGGCGGTCCACGCTCACCCGGACGACGAGTCGAGCAAGGGCGCCGCCACCATGGCCTCGTATGTCCGGTCCGGCGTGGAGGTCCTGGTCTGCACCATGACCGGGGGCGAGCGCGGCGACATCCTCAACAAGGCGATGGAACGGCCCGACGTCCGGGCCAACCTGCCCCGGATCCGCCGGGAGGAGATGGCGCGGGCGCGGGAGATCCTTGGCGTCCGGCAGCAGTTCCTCGGGTTCACCGACTCCGGGCTGCCCGAGGGCGACCCGCTGCCGCCGCTGCCGGACGGCTGCTTTGCCCTGCAGAAGCTGGAGGATGCGGCCGAGCCGCTGGTCCGCGCGGTGCGGGAGTTCCGCCCGCACGTGATCCTCACCTACGACACCGACGGCGGGTACCCGCACCCCGATCACGTGAAGACCCACGAGGTGGCCGTGGAGGCGTTCGACGCGGCCAGCGACCCGGACCGCTACCCGGGCGCCGGCGAGCCGTGGCAGCCGCTCAAGCTGTACTACTTCGCCACCTTCCACCGGGCCCGCATCACCGCGCTGCACGAGGCGATGGTGCGGCGCGGCCTGGAGTCGCCGTACCTGAAGTGGCTGGAGCGGTGGGACGAGGAGGAGGGGGGCCGCCCCGAGCTCGAGATCACCACCCGCGTCCCGTGCGCTGACTTCTTCGGCATCCGGGACCAGGCACTGCTCGCGCACGCCACCCAGATCGATCCGGCCGGCTCCTGGTTCGCCGTCCCGCTCGAGGTGCAGCGGGAGGCCTGGCCGACCGAGGATTATCACCTCGCCCGGTCACTGGTGGATACTGAGCTTTCGGAGAGTGACCTGTTTGCCGGGGTGCCCGAGCAGGGGTGACCGAGGTGCCTGAGCAGGGCGAGTTGGCGCGCCGGGGGCGCGCGCCAGGGAGAGGGTGAGCCCATGACGGTGCTGGCGGCGTCGTCGGCGGTCGGCAATGTCGTGTCCGGCGTGCTGGCGTTCCTGGTCGTGGCGGCGATGGGCATCGCGCTGTTCTTTCTGCTGCGCTCGATGAACAAGCAGCTCCGCAAGGTGACGCCGGTCCCGCCGCGCCGGCCGGGCGAGAACCGCGCGCAGGACCGGGACCCGGCCGGCCCGGGTCACAGCTCCAGGCAGTAGGCGATCAGGGCCACCCCGGGGGAGATGTCGCGCTCCGGCAGGCGGCGGAACCCCGCCGCGGTGTACAGGTGCTGAGCCGTGCGCATCTCCGGCCGGGTGAGCAGTAGCAGGTCCCGGACTCCCCGGCTGGCTGCCCGGCCGACTACCGCGCTGATGAGCTCGCGGCCGATGCCGCGGCCGCGCGCCTGCGGTGCGACCGCCAGCGCCCTGATCTCCGCCTCGCCCGGCCCGCGCGCGATCTCGTCAGCGCTCGGCCAGGGCCAGAGCATGACGGTCCCCACCAGCGTCTCGCCGTCCACGGCGGCCATCACCTCACCGGAGCCGTCCGTGCCGAGCCGCCGCAGCTCGCCGGCGTAGTCCCCGTTGCCGAACCCGTCGGCCTGGTAGGCGGTGACCCGCAGGTCCCCGATCGCTGGCAGTTCCCCGGGCAGCGCGTCGCGGATGAGCATGCGCCTATTCAACCGGGTGGGTAGCCTGCAATGCATTGCAGCAGCGTGCCGGGCCGGGCAGCGGCCCGGCGGCGTGCCCAGGCGGCGGAGGACCCGATGACACAGCCAAGCTCGGTGCCCCAGGTGGCCGCGGCTCAGATGCCGGACGGCGCGCTCGTACTCGACGTGCGCGAGGATGAGGAGTGGCAGGCGGGCCACATCGAGGGCGCCGTGCACATCCCGCTCGGCCAGCTCTCCGAGCGCTACCAGGAGGTCGGCCGGGACCGGGAGCTGTACGTGATCTGCCGGTCCGGGAACCGCTCGAACCTGGCCGCGCAGGCGCTCGCGGGCGCGGGCTGGGACGCCCGCAACATCTCCGACGGCATGCAGGGCTGGGCGGCGGCCGGGCGGCCGATGACCAGCCAGTCGGGCGTCCCGTTCGTCGCATAGCGGCGGGCGCCCGGGGGCCGGCCGGTGCTGCCCGGCCAGCGTGATCAGCCTGGCCGGTGACCGGCCGGGTGCTGCAGCTCGGTGACGAAAGCACGGGCCGCCGCCCCGGGGCGGCGGGCGGACGGGATGGCCACCGAGACCGGCCAGCGCAGCGGCTCCGGGGTGACCGCGACCGCCGTCAGGTCCGGGAAGCCGGCCGCCGCCGAGGCCGGCAGGAAGGCAACCCCCAGCCCGTGCCTGACCAGCCCCGCCGCCATGCTGAACTGGCCCGCCTCGAACGCGACCTGCCGGTCAAGCCCGGCGGCGGCGAACGCCTGGTCGACCACGGCCCGGTTGCCCCAGCCGGGCGGGAAGTCGATGAACGGCTCGCCGGCCAGCTGCTCCAGGGTGACCCCGGGCTGGCCGGCCACCGGGTGCGCCGGGGGGCAGACCAGCAGCAGTGGCTCCTCGCTCAGCAGCCGCAGCGTGAGCCCGGCCGGCGGCGGGCCGGGCCGCGACAGCAGGGCCAGGTCCAGGCCGCCGCCGGCGACCGCGGCGGCCAGCTCCGCCGACCCGCCGGCGGCCAGCCGGAGCCGGACCGCGACACTGGGATGAGCCGAGTGGAACCGGCCGAGCACGGCGG
>DASQSC010000435.1:0-4083 GCA_035642555.1 Streptosporangiaceae bacterium
CGCCGTGCTCGACTTCGGCAAGCTCATCGCCGCCGGGCCGACCGCCGAGGTGCTGCGGGACGAGCAGGTGATCCGCGCCTACCTCGGCACCGCGGAGCAGTCATGACCGAGCCCCAGGCAGCGGCCGGTGCCGTCCAGGCCGCCGGGCAGGACCCGGACGGGCTGCTGGCCCTGCGCGGGCTCACCGTCGAGCGGGGCGGGCGGCCGGTGGTCCGCGACGTCTCGATCGAGATACCGGCCGGCGAGGTGACGGCCCTGCTCGGGCCGAACGGGGCCGGGAAGTCCAGCCTGGTGCTGGCCGTCGGCGGCCTGCTCCGGCTGCAGGCCGGCTCGGTGCAACTTGCCGGCCGTGAGCTCGCGAACCGCCGTCCGGAGCGGATCCGCCGGGCCGGGATCGCGATCGTCCCCGAAGGCCGCAGGCTGCTGGGCGACCTGACGGTCGAGGACAACATCGGCGTCGCCACCTATGCGCTGTCGCGCGAGCAGGCCAGGGCCGGCCGGAGCTGGGCGCTGGAACTGTTCCCCGAGCTCACCCGGCGGCTGTCGGCCCGGGCCCGCACCCTGTCCGGCGGCGAGCAGCAGATGGTCGTGCTGGCCCAGGCGCTGGTGTCGCGGCCGCGGTGCCTGCTGCTGGACGAGCTGTCGCTGGGGCTGGCGCCGGTGGTGGTCAGCCGGCTGATCCCGGCGATCCGGGCGGTCGCCGGGTCCGGGATCGGGGTGCTGCTGATCGAGCAGTTCGCGACGGTGGCGCTGGGGCTGGCGAACCACGCCTACATCATGGAGAGCGGGCGGCTCCGGTTCTCCGGGACCGCCGGTGAGCTGCGGGCGGACCCCTCGCTGCTGCGGTCGGCTTACCTGCTGCGGGGCAGCAACGTCCCGGCGCCCCCCGGTGTCACCGGTCCGGCCGGGGCCCCGGATGGCGGCACCCCCGCAGCCGGCGGCACCGGTCCCGGGGAGCGCGATGCAGGTCCTTGACGGCCTAGCTCTCCGCCGGAGATGAGGCCGGCCGCTCGTCCGGGCCGCCGGGGTACGCCGTGGTAATGATGTCGGCCGGCTCGAGGCGCATCAGATCGTCCCGGCTCCAGTTCCGGTCCGGCTCGGAGGCCAGCCGGTGCGCATGACGCAGCCGGGCGCGCTCAAGCTCGTTCCGGACGCTGCGGGCGTTGGCGAACCACGGGTGCCGCATCCGCTCCGTCAGGTAGTCCCGGAACGCCGCCTCCGCCTCATCGGACAGGTAATAGCGTGTCTGCCGCAGCATCAGCCTGCCGATATCGACCATCTCGCCGACCTGATACGGGGCGAAGTCCAGGTGGTGCGCGATCCGGGAGCTCATCCCCGGGTTGGACGAGAAGAAGTGGTCCATCCGGTCCTTGTAACCGGCGAGGATCACCACCAGCTTGTCCCGCTCGTTCTCCATCACCTGCAGCAGGATGTCGATGGCTTCCTGGCCGTAGTCCTTCGAGTCCGCGTCCCGGTAGAGGTAGTAGGCCTCGTCTATGAACAGGACCCCGCCCATCGCCCGGGCGAGCACCCGCTTGGTCTTCGGCGCGGTGTGCCCGATGAACTCGCCGACCAGGTCATCGCGCATGGCGTGGACGAGTTGGCCGTTCTCGAGGTAGCCGAGCCGGTGCAACAGCTCGGCCATCCGCATGGCCACGGTCGTCTTCCCGGTCCCGGGCGGGCCGGTGAAGCACATGTGCAGGTTCGGCCGCGGCGCGTCCAGCCCGAATTTCTGCCGGGCCCGGTCCACCAGCAGCAGGGCCGCGATCTGCTGCACCTTCCGCTTCACGGGCAGCAGGGCGACCAGGTCGTCGTCGAGGGCGGCGAGGATGTCGTCAATCCCGGCCGCCGTCCGCTCGGCGCCGAAACTGACCAGCGCATCGGGAGCCAGGGACGAGGGCCGGCGGTCGGACCGGACCGGCCGCAAGACACGCGAGCGGGCGGGCGCCGCCCCGCGTCCCAGCCGGGGGGCGGCAGCCTCGGCCCCCTCCTCCGCGGGAGCCTTTCCGGCCGACCACGCTCCCGTGAACGCCATCGCCAGCACCACAGCGAACGCGACAATACTGAGCCCCGCGAACAAGGTGGCGCCGCTCATGGGCTGGTCATGGGCGTGATTCTGCCCCCCTTGGCTGTTTTGCCTCGACTGTACCCCGGCCACCGGGCACCGTTTGTCGCCGGCCCCAGCCACGGCCGGTCCGGGCTGGTGATCCGGCACAGCGGAGTCACGAGGGTCCAGGACCATCATTGCCTGCGGCACGGGTTTATGCCAGCGTCAGGCGCATGAGGCCGATGACCGTGGGGGCCAGGTGAGCGCCGGCCGGGCGGCGGCCGGGACGGCCCCGGTCCGGGACGGCGACCTGCTGTGGACTCCGGCCCCGGAGCTGGCCGCGGGCGCGAACGTGAGCGCGTTCATGCGGTGGCTGGCGGCCGGGCGGGGCCTGGAGTTCGCGGCCTTCCACGAGCTGTACCGCTGGTCGGTCACGGACCTGCCGGGCTTCTGGCAGGCCGTGTGGGACTACTGCGGGATCACCGCGTCCGTGCCGCCCGATCGGCCGCTCGGCCGCCGCGAGATGCCGGGCGCCGAGTGGTTCCCCGGGGCCAGGCTCAACTATGCCGAGCACGTGCTGCGCAACGAGCAGCCCGGCGCCGACGCGCTGCTGTACCGCAGCGAGAGCACTCCGCTCGCCGCCATGGACTGGGCGCACCTTGCGGGCCAGGTCCGCGTGCTCGCCACCCGGCTGCGGGAGCTCGGCGTCCGCCCCGGCGACCGGGTGGTCTCCTGCCTGCCGAACATCCCGCACGCGATCATCGCCATGCTGGCCACCACCAGCATCGGTGCCATCTGGGCCGGCTGCTCGCCGGACTTCGGCTGGCGCGGGGTGCTGGACCGGTTCTCGCAGCTGGAACCGGTGGTGATGTTCTGCACGGACGGCTACGCCTACGGCGGCAAGGACTACGACCGGCTGCCCGAGATGGCGGAGATCATCGCCGGGCTGTCCAGCCTCCGGCACGTCATCATGCTGCCCAGGCTGCGGCCTGATCGCCGGGAGCTGCCCGCCGACATCGCCATGACCTGGGATGAGGCGCTGGACCACCCGCCGGTGGCGGCCGCCGACTTCCGGTTCGAGCAGGTCGGCTTCAGCCATCCGCTGTGGATCCTGTTCTCCTCCGGCACCACCGGCCTGCCCAAGCCGATCGTGCACGGGCACGGGGGGATCCTGCTCGAGCAGTTCAAGCTGCAGACGTTCCACATGGACCTGCGGCGCGGCGAGCGGATGTTCTTCTACACCACCACCGGCTGGATGATGTGGAACTTTCTGGCCAGCTCGCTGCTGCTGGGCGCGTGCCCGGTGCTCTACGACGGCAACCCCGCCTACCCGCATCCCGGCGTGCTGTGGGAGACGGCGGAGCAGGCCCGGGTGAGCCTGTTCGGCGCCAGCCCGTCCTACGTGGACGCGCTGTCCCGGGCCGGGGTGGTCCCCGGCGACCAGTACGACCTGCCGGACCTGCGGGTGATCGTGCTGGCCGGGTCGCCGGTGTCGGCCGAGTGCGGGGCCTGGTTCTATCGCAACGTCAAGCCGGACCTGTGGCTGGCGACCGGCAGCGGCGGCACCGACACCTGTTGCGGCCTGGTCGGCGGGGTCCCGGTGCTCCCGGTGTACGCGGGCGAGATCCAGGCGCCGCACCTCGGGGTGTCGGTCAAGGCGTTCAACGAGCGCGGCGAGAGCGTGACCGGCGAGGTCGGCGAGATGGTGATCACTGAGCCGATGCCGTCCATGCCGGTCTGCTTGTGGGGCGACGCCGACGGCTCCCGGTACCGGGAGTCCTACTTCGCCGAGTTCCCCGGGGTGTGGCGGCAGGGCGACTTCTTCAAGATCAACGCGCGCGGCGGCTGCTTCGTGCTCGGCCGCTCCGACGCCACCCTGAACCGGCACGGGGTCCGGATCGGCACCGCCGAGATCTACGCCGTGCTGGCGTCGATCGACGAGATCGAGGACGCCCTGATCGTGAACCTGGACCTGCCCGGCGGCGGGTTCTTCATGCCGCTGTTCGTCAAGCTGGCCGGCGGCCGCCAGCTCGACG
>DASQSC010000436.1:0-4975 GCA_035642555.1 Streptosporangiaceae bacterium
ACTCCGCTTACACGCTGACCATCCACCTGACCTCGCCCCAGCCGGAGTTCCTGGACAGGCTGTCGCTGCCGTTCGTCTACGCGGTGCCGGCCAGCACGCCGTTCAAGCTGACCGGCAACCACGTGCCGCCGGGCACCGGCCCCTACATGTGGAAGTCCTACAACCCGAACTCGCAGGCGGTGCTGGTCCGCAACCCTTACTTCCACGTGTGGAGCGCGCCGGCCCAGCCGGCCGGGAACCCGGACAAGATCATCGAGAAGTACGGGCTGCAGGTCTCCGACGAGGTGACCCAGGTCGAGAACGGCTCCGCCAACGAGGTGTTCGACGGGGACGTGATCCCGTCGGACCGGCTCGCCGAGCTCAACAGCCCGAAGTTCGCCAGCCAGGTGCACGTGAACCCGCTCACCGCGGACTGGTACTTCGCGCTCAACACCAAGCGCCCGCCGTTCAACAACGTGAAAGCCCGGCAGGCGATCAACTACGCGGCCAACCGCGCGGCCTACGTGAAGATCGGCGGCGGCTCCTCGCTGGCCGTTCCGACCTGCCAGATCCTGCCGCCCAACTTCCCCGGCTACAAGCCGTACTGTCCGTACACCGCCGGGACCGACCACACCAAATGGACCGCGCCCGACCTGGCCAAGGCCAAGCAACTGGTACAGCAGTCCGGCACCAAGGGCATGAAGGTGGTCGTCAACACCGATATCCCGGACAAGGCGCTCGGCGAGCAGATGGTGTCCGACCTGAAGTCGATCGGCTACAAGGCCTCGCTGCAGGCGCTGTCCGGCTCGGTCCAGTACCCGTTCGTGCAGAACTCCAACAACATCGGCAAGTGGAACGTCGGGTTCTCGGCCTGGTACCAGGACTACCCGGCCGCGTCCGACTTCCTCAACGTGCTGCTGGGCTGCGGCAGCATCCACCCGGGCAGCGATGCCAGCCCGAACATCGCCGAATTCTGCAACCAGTCGATCCAGGCCCAGATGACCAAGGCCGCCAACATGGGGCTGGCCAACCCGACGGCCGCAAACAGCCTCTGGGCGCAGGTTGACCACGAGGTCACGGACCAGGCAGCCTGGGTCGATATGTACAACCCGAAGCAAATCGATCTCTTGTCCAAGAGCGTCCACGGTTACCAGTGGAACCCGCAGTGGGACATCCTGATCGACCAGCAGTGGCTGTCGTAGGCACAGGCGGCACGGGCACGCCAGCGCTCGGGTAGCGGCCGATGGCAACCCTGCTCGGGGAAGCCGAGGCCGCAGCACCCGAACCAGCGGCCGGGCAGCCGGAGATCGCCGGGCGCAGCCCGTGGGCGCTGGCCGCCCGCCGCCTGTGGCGCAACCGCATCGCGATGGCCTCGCTGGTGCTGTTCCTGCTGATCGTCGCGGTCTGCCTGGCCGCGCCCCTGTATGCGCGCGACATCGCCCACGTCGACCCGTTCGTGAACAACCTGAACGGCACCACGATCGTCAACGGCAAGCAGGTGCCGCTGATGCAGCAGGGCGGCGGCGTCCTGCACCTGGGCGAGACCCCGATCGGGCCCACCTGGGACCTGCGTCACTACTTCCTGGGCGCGGATGCGCAGGGCCGGGACGTGGCCGCGCGGCTGCTGTACGGCGGGCGCAGCTCGCTGGCGATCGGCATCGGGTCGGCGGTGATCTGCTGCCTCATGGCCACCGTGGTGGCGCTGATCGCCGGCTACTTCGGCCGGGCGGTGGACGCCGTGCTGTCGCGGCTGATGGATCTGGTGTGGGCCTTCCCGGTGTACCTGCTGGCGATCTCGATCTCCACCGTGCTGCTCACCTCCGCCAACGGCCTGCAGGTGGGCCCGCTGCACATCGCGGCCAGCAGCCTGTGGCTGCCCACGCTGATCATCGCGCTCATCTACCTGCCGTACGTGTACCGGCCGGTCCGCGGGCACGTGCTGGCCGCCACCGAGAAGGAGTTCGTGGCGGCCGCCGTCTCGCAAGGGGCGTCGGACCTGCGGGTGATCTTCTCCGACATCCTGCCGAACGTGGTGTCGGTGGTGATCGTGCTGCTGCCGCTGATGATCGCCACCACCATCCTGACCGAGTCGGCGCTGTCGTACCTGTCGGTCGGCGTGCAGCCGCCCAACGCGAGCTTGGGCACGATCATCAGCGACGGCCAGGACCTGCTGTACACACGGCCCTGGGTGGCGATCGCGCCGGGAATCATGATCGTGCTGGTGGTGCTGTCGCTGAACGTGCTGGGCGACGGGGTGCGGGACGCCCTGGACCCGCGCGCCCGGCTGCGGGTCGAGGAGTAACCGGCCGTGCTGACCTTCATCGTCCGCCGCGGGCTGTGGACCGTCCTGGTCATGTTCGCGATCACGGCGCTGGTGTTCGTGATCTTCTTCAAGACCCCCGGGATCGACCCGGTCCGGCTGATCGCCGGCCGCAACCCCAGCCCGCAGAATCTCGCAGAGATCCGTCACCAGTTCGGGCTGGACCGGCCGTTCCCGGTCCAGTACGCGCTGATGATGAAGCAGCTCTTCATCACCCGGGATCTGGTGTCGTACTCGAATCAGGGCACGCTGGTGATCCCCGAGATCTTCGCGGCGGCGCCCGCCACGCTGTCGCTGGTGTTCGGCGCGGCCATCATCTGGGTGGTGGTGGCGATCGCCATGGGCGTGGGGGCGGCCGTGCTGCGGGGCACGGTGCTCGACCCGCTGCTGATGATCCTGGCGCTGATCGGGATCTCGATGCCGGTGTTCTGGCTCGGCCAGGTGGCCAACCTGATCACGCAGAGCCGGTTCCATGACACGTTCCTGTTCAGCTGGGTGCCGCCGCTGGGGTACACGTCGCTGTCCCAGAATCCGGTGCGGTGGTTCGAGGGCCTGGTGATTCCCTGGGTGACGCTGTCGATCTTGTATATCGGCCTGTACGCGCGGGTGCTGCGGGCGAACCTGATCGAGGTGCAGAACGAGGACTTCATCCGTACCGCCCGCGCCAAGGGGCTGACCGAGCGCCGGGTGCTGCTGCGCCACACCCTCCGCAACTCGATGATCACCTTCGTGAGCCTGTTCGGGCTGGACTTCGGCGTCCTGGTCGGGGGCGGGGCGCTGCTCACCGAGGTGGTGTTCGGCATCCACGGGGTCGGGTTCCTCACCTATCAGTCGCTGACCAACCTCGATCTCCCGGTGATCATGGCAACCGTCATCTACGGCGCGTTCTTCATCGTGCTGGCGAACACGCTGGTGGACATCACCTACGCATGGCTGGACCCGCGGGTGAGGCTGGCATGACCGGCGAGCCGCTGCTGGAGGTGCGCGACCTGAAGGTGTCGTTCCGCACCGAGGACGGCGTCGTCAAGGCGGTGGACGGGGTCTCGTTCACGCTGTCGCCCGGCGAGACGCTGGGCATCGTGGGCGAGTCCGGCTCCGGCAAGAGCGTCACGATGATGTCGGTGATGCGGCTGATCGTGGACCCCAACGCCCGGTTCGAGGGCGAGGTGCGCTACAAGGGCCGCGACCTGATGAAGCTCAGCCGCGAGGACATGCGCGAGGTCCGCGGCTCCGAGCTGGCGATGATCTTCCAGGATCCGATGACCTCCCTCAACCCGGTCTACCGGGTGGGCTGGCAGATCGCCGAGCAGATCCGCACCCACGAGCGCATCTCCCGGCGCGCCGCCCACGCCCGCGCGATCGAACTGCTCACCGCCGTCGGCATCCCCCACCCCGCCGAGCGGGTGAACGACTACCCGCACCAGTTCTCCGGCGGCATGCGGCAGCGCGTGATGATCGCGATGGCGTTGTCGTGCAGCCCGGACCTGCTGATCGCTGACGAGCCCACGACCGCGCTGGACGTGACCATCCAGGCGCAGATCCTGAACCTGATCAAGAAGCTGAAGGAGGACTTCGGGTCGGCGGTGGTGCTGATCACGCACGACATGGGCGTGGTCGCCGACATCGCCGACCGGGTAGCGGTGATGTACGCCGGGCGGATGGTGGAGCAGGGCAGCAAGCAGGACCTGTTCTACGACCCGCAGCACCCGTACACGTGGGGCCTGCTCGGGTCCATCGCGCGGCTGGACCGGCCCAAGCCCCGGCGGCTGACGGCCATCCCGGGGCTGCCGCCGTCACTGCTCCGGCTGCCGGAAGGCTGCGCGTTCGGCGACCGGTGCGCCCAGCGGTTCGACGCCTGCGCCCAGGTCCCGGAGCTGACGGCCAAGGCCGGCAGCGGCCACCTGGACGCCTGCCACCTGGCGCCCGCCGATAAGCGCGAACGGCGCGAGCGCACCATCCACCCGGAACTGACCGAGGAGCCGGCGTGAGCGACCCGCGCCCCGCGAACGGGGATGGCGGGATGCTGATCCGCGCCGACCACGTCAGCAAGTTCTTCCCGATCAAGAAAGGGATCGTGCTCCAGCGGGAGTTCGCGCGGGTCCACGCGGTGGACGGGGTCAGCCTGGAAATCCGCTCCGGCGAGACGCTCGGCCTGGTCGGGGAGTCCGGCTGCGGCAAGTCCACGCTCGGCCGGTGCATCGTCCGGCTGGACCAGCTGACCAGCGGCACCATCACCCTGGAAGGCCGCGACATCACCCGGCTGTCGCGGCGCGCGCTGCGCCCGCTGCGGCGCGAGATGCAGATGGTGTTCCAGGACCCCTACGCCTCGCTCAACCCGCGCAAGCGGGTGGGCACGATCATCGCTGACCCGCTCCGCATCCACCATCAGGGCGACCGCGGGCAGATCCGGGACCGGGTGGCCGAACTGCTGGAACTGGTGGGGCTCTCGCCCGAGCACATCAACCGGTACCCGCACGAGTTCTCCGGCGGCCAGCGGCAGCGGATCGGCGTCGCCCGCGCGCTGGCGCTGCACCCCAGGCTCATCATCGCCGACGAGCCGGTGTCGGCCCTCGACGTCTCGATCCGGGCACAGGTCATCAACCTGCTCGACGACCTCCAGGATGAGCTCGGGCTCACCTACATCTTCATCGCCCACGACCTCGGCGTGGTGCGGCA
>DASQSC010000437.1:0-3909 GCA_035642555.1 Streptosporangiaceae bacterium
GGGAGCTTCATCGGCCGCTGCACCGAGCTGTGCGGCCTGTATCACAGCCGGATGCTGTTCACGGTGCGGATCGTCACCCCGGCCCAGTTCAGCCAGTGGATCCACGCTCAGCAGGCCGCGCAGATCAAGGCAGCAGGGGGCACCCAGTGACCACGCTCGACCGTCCCGCCACCGTCCCGGCCACCCCGCCGCCGAGCCCCCGCAAGGGGTCGGTGATGGCCGACTGGCTGTCGACCACCGACCACAAGGTGATCGGGCACCTGTACCTGATCACCTCGTTCGGGTTCTTCCTGGCCGGCGGGATCATGGCGCTGCTCATGCGGGTCCAGCTGATGGGCCCGAACAACCACGTGGTGTCGGACCAGATCTACAACGAGCTGTTCACGATGCACGGCACGATCATGCTGCTGTTGTTCGCGACGCCGCTGTTCGTGGGGTTCGCGAACGAGATCATGCCGCTGCAGATCGGTTCCCCGGACGTGGCGTTCCCGCGCATGAACCTGCTGTCCTACTACTTCTTCCTGTTCGGCGGCCTGATGCTGCTGATCAGCTTCCTGACCCCGGGCGGGGCGGCGGCGTTCGGCTGGTACGCTTACGCGCCGCTGACCAGCTCGGTCTACTCGCCCGGGCTCGGCGGCGACCTGTGGATCATGGGACTGACGCTGTCCGGGCTCGGCACCATCCTGTCCGGCGTCAACTTCATCACCACCATCATCTGCATGCGCGCCCCGGGCATGACCATGTTCCGGATGCCGATCTTCACCTGGAACATCCTGCTGACCAGCATGCTGGTGATTATGGCGTTCCCGGTGCTGGCGGCGGCGCTGCTGGTGCTCGAGATCGACCGCAAGCTCGGCGCGCAGGTCTTCAGCTCCGTCAACGGCGGCGCGATCCTCTGGCAGCACCTGTTCTGGTTCTTCGGCCATCCCGAGGTCTATATCGTGGCGATCCCGTTCTTCGGGATCGTCACCGAAGTGCTGCCGGTGTTCAGCCGCAAGCCGTGCTTCGGCTACAAGGGCCTGGTGGCGGCCACGATCGCCATCGCCGGGCTGTCGATGACGGTGTGGGCGCACCACATGTTCAGCACCGGCGCCGTGCTGCTGCCGTTCTTCTCGTTCATGACCTTCCTGATCGCAGTGCCGACCGGGGTGAAGTTCTTCAACTGGGTCGGCACCATGTGGCGCGGCCAGCTCACGTTCGACACCCCCATGCTGTTCGCCATCGGGTTCCTCACCACGTTCCTGTTCGGCGGGCTGACCGGCATCATCCTGGCCTCGCCGCCGCTGGACTTCCACGTCACCGACAGTTACTTCGTGGTGGCCCATTTCCACTACGTGCTGTTCGGCACGGTGGTGTTCAGCATGTTCGCGGGCTTCTACTTCTGGTGGCCGAAGTGGACCGGGAAGATGCTGGATGAGCGGATCGGGAAGCTGAATTTCTGGACCCTGTTCATCGGGTTCCACATGACCTTCCTGGTCCAGCACTGGCTGGGCGTCATCGGCATGCCGCGCCGGATCGCGAACTACCCGGACCTGCCGGTCTACGCCACCACCCTGAACGACATCTCCACCGTCGGGTCGTGGATCCTCGGCATCTCGACGATGCTGTTCATCTACAACGTCTACAAGACCTGGAAGTTCGGCGAGCGGGTCACCGCGGACGACCCATGGGGCTGGGGCAACTCACTGGAATGGGCGACCTCTTGCCCGCCGCCGCGGCACAACTTCACCAGCATCCCGCGCATCCGGTCCGAGCGTCCCGCCTTTGACCTGCACTATCCGCACATCAAGTCGGGCCGGACGCGCACGCCCATCCCCGCCGGCAGCCAGCAGCCGGGCAGCTGAGAGGTCTCAGATGAAGGTCGAAGGGTTCCTGTTCGTCGGATGCGCGGCGTTCTTCGCCGCGGCCGACATCGTGTACTGGTACTTCTCCAAGGACCCGACCGGCACCACCGCGCTGGCGCTCGCGATCGGGCTCGCCTTCCTCAGCGGCTTCTACCTGCTGTTCACCGGCCGCAGGCTGCCACTGCGGCCGGAGGACAACCCGCAGGCGGAGATTAGCGAGGGCACCGGCGAACTCGGGTTCTTCAGCCCGCACAGCTGGTGGCCGCTGTTCGTCGGCCTGGCGTCGGCGCTGGCGGCGATCGGTGTCGCGGTCGGCTGGTGGCTTTTCCTGATCGGGATGCTCGCGGTGTTCCTCTCGGCTATTGGCTTTGTGTTCGAGTATTACCGCGGGCGTTACGCGCACTGAGCCCTTTCCCTGCGGAGGCAACACCGCACGGACCGGGCTCGAGCCGTTGACCCACGACCTGGGGCGTCAGCGCCAGAATTCGGTGAGCTGCGCGGCAAGGGCTCTGCCTTGGTTGTAACCAGCTCGAGCAGCGGGCGGACGCAGCGACGGATCCATCGCATTGGCGCCGAACATGTGCTCGGAGTTGCTGTCCGGGAAGATCGTAACGACTCTGCTGCCGCCTGCGCGTAGTTCGTCGACCTGTGTTGTGAGATGCATGCCCCAGTCCAGCGGATGCCGTGATCTGCCGCCGAATGGTGACAGCACCAGCACCCGTGCGTATCCGGCTGCCAGATCGGCATTCTCGTTGCGTCGGTAGCCGCCGTTGATGTACCGGTTGCCGGCGATGCCGTACGGAGGGATACCGAAGCCGTTGGACGTGCTGGCGGCGACGGCGTCCACCAGGTCGACTCCGCTGTGGCAGTCGAACACGACCGGTTCACCGGTATGGGCATCGACCGCCGGGATGAGCAACGGCCGTTGCGGCCAGTGCTGACCGGGCAGCCGAGCGGCGACGACGGCGCGCCACCGCGTTTGCGCAGAACTGTCCGACGCCGCGTCCGTCGCGAGGGCCGCCGCGCCCATTCTGCGGCGCATGTCGGCCGCATCCTCAGCGGCCGCGATGACTGCGCTCGTCCTCTCCATATGATCCGACGCCGGTCCAGCCGGTGGCTGGGGCGCAGCGGCAAGGATGCCGGCAAGCAGTTCGGCCGGTTGGATCCCGCTGGTTATCTGGGCCGCGGCGGTCGAGCCGGCCGACGTCCCGATGGTCAGGTCGGCCTCGGTCACATCCAACCCGGCCTCAAATAGGCCGGCGATGACGCCGATCTCCCACGCGTTGCCTGCCGATCCGGCACCGCCGAGGACCAACGCTCGCTCACCCGCGGCGCGCACCCGCTTTGTGGCGTCGACCTGGGGCTGAGCCTGGTCGGACGTCGGCCCGCCGGAGGCCGTCGTCGAGGTGATGTGCAGAGTTGAAGAAGGTGTTGTGTTCATGGGAGTCGCCTTTCGCGAATTGCGGGTCGGGCGCTCCCGGTGGCGACTACCTCAGTCGCGCGATCGTGGACTGCAGGGGAGCACCCACTGCGGACACTGCGTTCATGGGTCTCACCTCCTGCCAACGGGTCACGATCGCCACGACGCTAGCACACGGGCGGCGCGAGTGGGCAACCGGCATCATGCCGGTTGCCGTGTCGCTCGAACGCGCCGCCGCCCGCTCCAAACTCAGCTGTGATGAGCGGGTGGCCTGCAAAGGCTTTTACCGGTCTTTACGCCAGCCGTGTGTTGCCCTTTCTCTACCGCTCTGGCCTGGGCGTATGCTTCTCCTGCCGCAGCGGGGGAGCGCCATTAACGGTGCCGCAATCCGTCTTTAGCGGCAGAACGGGAACAGCGGGGCAAACGGCCGGCTAAAAGGGGATGGGCGTGCGGGGCAATCATGTGCGAGCGAAGGGCGGCCGGTCGGGCGGCCGGGACCTGGGCCGGGCCGTGCGGTGGACCGGTGCCGCCGCCGCGGCGGGCCTGCTGGCCGGGGGCCTGCTGGCGGCTGGATACTCGGGCGGGCTGCCGGGCGGCACCCCGAGCGTGCCCCGGGTGACCATCGGCGCCGGCGGCACCACGCTC
>DASQSC010000438.1:0-5704 GCA_035642555.1 Streptosporangiaceae bacterium
CTGGAACGCCGCGTAGCTGCCGAATCCCAGCTGGGAAATGAACCGGCTCACGGTCGGGGTGCTCACCCCGGCGTGGGCGGCCAGCCGGGCCGACGATTCCAGCCCGATCGTGGGCGGGCCGGCCAGCAGCGCCCGGGCGACCCTTCGCTCGGACGGTGACAACTCACCGAGACGCTGCCGGATCTGCTCGGACACGCTCGATGCCGTGCCCTCGGGCTGGCCGGCAGGCGGCCTGCTCACGGCTTCCGCGGAACGCCCGGGCTGCGGTGGCCGGCCCGGCTCCGGGGGCTTGCGCGGCTCCGTCGGCCCTGACGGCTTGGCCATCTGCCCACCTCGTAACAAGATTGAAATGATTCGTTCAGGATAGTGCCTTGACCGCAAATTTCGAATCATGTTGTACTGCGTCGGATGCTAGCTGGCCCGCGGTCCCCCCACCGGGAAGCTCACGCGCCCGGCCCGGCTCTTGCCGCGGCCGCGGCCAGCTTCGGCACCCCGGCCTACCTGACGGACCTGGCCGCGGCCGCCGCCGCGGCGGCCAGGCTGGAGGCCGCGTTCGGCGGGCCGTGGCTGCGCCTGTACTCGCTCAAGGCCAATGACCTGCCGGAGATCACGTCGTTCCTGCACGGCCGCGGCTGGGGAGCCAGCGTGGTATCCACCGGGGAATGGCGGCACGCCCGGGCCGCAGGCGTGGCGAACAGCTCGGTCGCGTTCGAGGGCATTGGCAAGTCCGACACCCAGCTCGGGTTCGCCGTGACGGAGGCGGCCGCCGGCCGCCCGGTGCGCTGGCTCGCGCTCGAGTCCGGACAGGAGGCCGCCGTGCTGGCCGGGCTGGCGGCTGCCGCGGGCCTGGGCCGGGACGGGCGGCCGTCGCTGGACGTGCTGGTCCGGCTCAACCCCGAGGTGGCACCCGAGACCCGGGCCGAGTTCGCGGTCGGCGCGCGGGCGAGCAAGTTCGGCATGACCGACCGGGAGATCCTCGCGCTCGCCGGCGACGGCGCGCTGGCCGGTCCCGGGCTGCGGCTGCGCGGGGTCCAGGTGCACGTGGGGTCTGACCTGACCGACGTCCGGGCGTTCGGCGATGCCGGGGTGCGGGCGGCCCGGCTGCTGGTGGCCCTGCGGGCCGCCCGGCCGGACGCCGCCCGTGGGCTGGACACCATCGATTTCGGCGGCGGGTTCCCGCTGCCGGCACCCGGCCTGCCCGGACCGGAGGACTTCCGCGACGCCCTGGCCGGGGGGCTTGACCGGGCGGGCCTGGAACTGCCGCCGCGCCCCGCCATCGAGCCCGGCCGCTACCTGGTCGGCGCCGCCGGCTGGCTGATCGCCAGCGTCCTGCACGCGCGGCCGGGTACCGGCGGCGATCAGCTGGTGGTGCTCGATGCCGGGATGACCGAGTTCATCCGCCCCGCTCTGTACCGCACCCGCCATCCGGTCTACGCGCTGGCGGACGGGCCCGGCAGCCAGGCCGCCCCCGGGTTGCTGGACACCGCCGTGGAAGGGCCGGTCTGCGAGTCGACCGACTCGTTCGGCCGGCACCTGCTGCCGCC
Source organism: Streptosporangiaceae bacterium (assembly GCA_035642555.1). Classification (GTDB taxonomy): domain Bacteria; phylum Actinomycetota; class Actinomycetes; order Streptosporangiales; family Streptosporangiaceae; genus JAIRTY01. The sequence goes on from DASQSC010000438.1 coordinate 1,545, forward strand.
GCTGCGCCGCGGCGACCTGGTCGCCATCGGGCAGGCCGGCGCCTACGGCGCCTCGTTTACCTCCCGCTACAACGGTCGCCCTCCGCCCGCGGAGATATTGCTCTGGCCCGACGGATCGCTGGCACCGGGCGAGCGCCCGCCGCTGACGGCCAGTCGCGCCCCTACCTGCAGGGAGTGATGATGTTCGACGTTGTGATCACCGGCGGCGAGGTCTACGACGGCACCGGCGGGCCGCCGGCCCGGGCCGACGTCGGGATCGCCGGTGACCGGGTCGCGCGGATCGCCCCGCCCGGCCCGGACGGGGCGGCCGAGGCCGTCACGGTGATCGACGCGGCAGGCAAGGCGGTCTGCCCCGGCTTCATCAACATCCTCAGCCACTCCTACCTCAGCATCCTGCACGACCCACGGTCGCTGGGAGAGCTGACGCAGGGCGTGACCACCGAGGTGTTCGGAGAGGGCATCTCGATGGGCCCGCTCACCCCGCGCCTGCGGGCCGAACTCCAGCGCAACCAGCACGGGCTGGAGTACGAGGTCAGCTGGACCCGGCTGGGGGAGTACCTGCGCCACGTCGAAAGCCGCGGCAGTTCGCAGAACGTGGCCTCGTTCATCGGGGCGGGCACGCTCCGGGCCAACGCCGTCGGGTTCGACGACCGGCCCGCCACGGCCGTCGAGCTTGACCGCATGCGGGCGCTGGTGGCCGAGGAGATGGCCGACGGCGCGCTCGGGATCGCGTCGGCGCTGATCTACCCGCCGGGCAGCTACGCGGGCACCGACGAGCTCATCGAGGTGTGCCGGGTAGCCGCCGGCTACGACGGCTGCTACGCCTCCCACATCCGCAGCGAGGGCGAGGACCTGCCCGGGGCGCTCGCAGAGTTCCTGGCGATCGTGCGCGGCGCGGGGCTGCGGGGCGAGGTCTTCCACCTCAAGGCGGCGGGCAGGCCGCACTGGGAAAAGATGGACGGGGCCATCGAGCTGATCGAGCGGGCGCGGGCAGCCGGTGACCCGGTGACCGCCGACGTATACCCGTATCCGGCCAGCTCGACCGGCCTGACCAGCATCATCCCCGAGCGCTACCACGAGGGCGGGCCGGACGCCCTCTATGACCGGCTGGCGGACCCGGGCGCCCGCGCGCAGATCCGCGCCGGACTGGCGGCCTCCGGCCGCTGGGGCGATGAGACCGAGCCGGCCAACGTGCTGATCCTCCAGGTCAGCAGCGAGCAGAACCGGCAGTGGCAGGGCCGGACGCTCGCCGAGATCGGGGCAGCCCGCGGCTGTGACCCGATCGAGGCGGCGCTCGACCTGATCGCCACCGACCGGTCCCGGGTGAGCTCGGCGTTCTTCTCGATGTCCGAGGACAACCTGCGCAAGGCGCTGCGGCGGCCCTGGGTTGCGATCAGCTCCGACGGCACCTCGATGGCACCCGAGGGCGCGTTCCTGCAGGCGCCCACCCATCCCCGTTCCTACGGCAGCTTCGCGCGGGTCCTCGGCCGCTACGTGCGGGAGGAGAAGCTGCTGACGCTCGCCGACGCCATTCACCGGATGAGCGGGCTGCCAGCCGCCACGCTCGGGCTGCCCGGTCGCGGCCTGCTGCGCGAGGGTCACTACGCTGACGTGGTGGTGTTCGACCCCGCGGCCGTCCGTGACCAGGCGACCTTCACCGACCCGCACCGGCTCTCGGCCGGGATCACCGAGGTCCTGGTCAACGGCCAGGTCACGGTGTCCGGCGGGACGTTCACCGGCCCCCTGGCCGGCCGCGCCCTGGCCGGCCCCGGGAGCCGCCGGTGACCGGAGCCGGCGGGCATTCGGGGGCGCTGGATCCCGGCGCGGCGCGGGCGGCGGTCGCCGCCGTCGCGGCGGCGTGCAGCGGCCATATCGGGCTGGCCGCCCGGCACCTCGGCACCGGCGAGGAACTGAGCTGGCAGCCCGACGAAGCCATCCAGACCGCGAGCACCGTCAAGGTGGCGGTGCTCGCCGAGGTGATGCGGCAGCAGCGGGCCGGGCTGGTGGACCTGGCGGCCCCGGTCACGCTGCGGGCGAGCGACCTGGCCGGCGGCTCGGGGGTGCTGGCCGTGCTGCGGCCCGGCCTCGGCTGCACGGTCGCCGACCTGTGCACGCTGATGATCATCGTCTCCGACAACACCGCCACCAACGTCCTCATCGACCTGCTCGGCGGCGCGGCCGTGGTGAACCGCGGGATCGCCGCGCTCGGCTATCCCGGCATCCGGCTGGCGCACAAGATCGGCATGCCGCCGCCGCCGCTGGTGGTCACCCGCCCGGAGCCGGAACCGCCGCCGCCGGCACCGATCGGCACCGCCACCCCGGCCGGGCTGTGCCGCCTGCTCGCCGGCCTGCACGCCGGCACGGTGGTGGACCAGGCGGCTTCCGCGCAGATGATCACCACGCTCCGGTACCAGCAGGACCAGTCCCTGTTCCCCCGCGCGTTCCTGGAACTGGCGGGGCCCGATGAGCCGCCCCGGCCGGGAGCGCCGGCCCTCGCCCACAAGACCGGCTGCGTGAGTGATTTCCGGGCCGACACCGGGCTGCTGTTCCTGCCCGGCGGCGGCACCGTGGCCTACTGCGCGGCCGCGGACCGGCTGGCTGACCAGACGATGACCGCGCTGGCGGAGGGCGACGAGATCGTCGGCAGGCTCGGCGCGATCGTGCTCGCCCGCTGGTGGCCGGGACCCGGCCCGGTTCCCGTCCGTCCCGGCTGGCTGCCCGCCCGCACCGGTTAACGCGGCCAGCGCGCCGCGGCCGGCCCTGGCCGCCGCGGGCGGCGGGCGCGAGCGGGCTGAGGAGCGGCTCCGCGGAGCCGGCCGCGGGCGGCGATGGCACGTTCACGATCGAACGGTCCCGCCTCATCGCGGGCCCCGGTGACGACCTCCAGCATCGCTCGCCCGGCCAACATCCCAGGTGGCGGGGGGTGCGGCCGGAAGCTGACGGTTTGGTGAAAAAGCAACGTCCCCGACCGTCAGAAGGCAAACCCGTAACGTATGATCAAGGTCCAGAGCCGGGAGGAGCGTGTGGTGCCCGAACAGCCGCAGTCGCGGAATCCCGCGCCAGCGCTGGCGCTGCCGCGGACCGAGGAGCGGAACCCGTGGACCACCGGCATCGACCGGGTTCCGGCGCTGGAGCTGCTGCGGCTGCTCAACGCCGAGGATGCCACGGTCGCCGGGGCGGTCGAGCGCGCCCTGCCGGTGCTGGCCGAGGTCGTGGAGCGGGTGACCGAGCGGCTGCGCGCCGGGGGCCGGGTGCACTATTTCGGCGCCGGGACGTCGGGGCGGATGGCGGTGCTGGACGCGGCCGAGGTGGTGCCCACGTTCGGGCTCGACAGCACCGTGTTCGTCGCCCATCAGGCCGGCGGTGAGCGGGCGCTCGGCACGGCCCTGGAGGACGCGGAAGACGACGAGGCGCGGGGCGAGGCGGACGCGCGCGAGGTGACGGCGGCCGACGTCGCGGTCGGGGTCACGGCCAGCGGCCGGACTCCCTACGTGGCCGGTGCGCTGCGGGTGGCGGGCGCGGCCGGCGCGCTGACGGTCCTGGTCAGCAGCAACCCGGCGGCGCCGCTGGCGGAGCTGGCCGAGTTCCGGGTGCTGACCGACACCGGCCCGGAGGCCATCGCGGGCTCCACCCGGCTGAAGGCGGCGACCGCGCAGAAGATGGTGCTCAATATGCTGTCAACGGCGGCGATGGTGCGGCTGGGCCGGACCTACTCCAATCTCATGGTGTCGCTGTCGGGAAACAACTCCAAGCTGCGGCAGCGGCAGGTGACGATCCTGCGGGAGGCCACGGCGGCCAGCGAGCAGGCGTGCCGCCGCGAGCTGGCCAGGTGCGGCGGCGACCTGCGCCTCGCCCTGCTGTGCCTGCTCGCCGGGACCGATCCGGCCGCCGCGGCGGCGGCACTGTCCGGTGCCGGGGGCAGCGTCCGCGGCGCGCTGGAACGCCTGGGAGGTAATCACCACCGTGGCCCGTGATCAGGCCGCCCCCGGCGGGCCGCGGCAGCCCGAGCCGGCCGCGGTCACCGACGTGCTCATCACGATCCGGGCGCTGGCCCCCACCCTGGCCCCGGTCGAGAAGCGCGTGGCCGAGGCGGTGCTCGCCGACCCGCTGGGGACTGCCATGCAGTCGATCTCCGAGCTGGCCGCGTCCTGCGGGACGTC
>DASQSC010000439.1:0-11782 GCA_035642555.1 Streptosporangiaceae bacterium
TCCGGCGCGGCTTGTCCCACAATGTGCGAAGCAGCAGCGAAACGCTTCCCGGACGGGCGCGGCGGCGGCACGATCGGTGCGGGAGGGGACGGGCCATGGCAGCGACCCAGTACGACTTCATCATCATCGGCGGCGGGTCCGCGGGCTGCGCGCTCGCCAGCCGGCTGTCCGCGGACCCGTCCGCGCGGGTGCTCGTGCTCGAGGCCGGCCGTCCCGACTACCGGTGGGACGTGTACATCCACATGCCGGCCGCGCTCACGTTCCCGTCCGGGAACCCGTTCTACGACTGGCGGTATGAGTCCGAGCCGGAGCCGCACCTGAACGGCCGCCGCATCCGCCACGCCCGGGGCAAGGTGCTGGGCGGGTCGAGCAGCATCAACGGCATGATCTTCCAGCGCGGCAACCCGCTGGACTACCAGCGCTGGGCGGCCGAGCCCGGGCTTGCCGATTGGGACTACGCGCACTGCCTGCCCTACTTCAAGCGGATGGAGACCTGCCTGGCCGGGGCGGACGCCTACCGCGGCGGCGACGGACCGCTGGTGCTGGAACGGGGCCCGGCGGCCAGCCCGCTGTTCCGCGCCTTCTTCGCGGCGGTGCAGCAGGCCGGCTACCCGTTGACCGCTGACGTCAACGGCTACCGGCAGGAGGGGTTCGCCGCCTTCGACCGCAACGTCCACCGCGGCCGCCGGCTCAGCGCCGCCCGCGCCTACCTGCACCCGGTGCTCGGGCGCCGGAACCTGGAGCTGACCTGCCGGGCGATGGTGACCAGGATCCTGTTCGACGGCACCCGCGCGGCCGGGGCGGAGTACCGGCACCGCGGCGCCGTCCGGCAGGCGCGCGGGGGCGAGATCATCCTGTGCGGCGGGGCGATCAACAGCCCGCAGCTGCTGCAGCTGTCTGGCATCGGCAACGCGGCCGAGCTGGCGGCGCTCGGCATCGAGGTGGTCGCCGACCTGCCCGGGGCGGGCGAGAACCTGCAGGACCACCTGGAGGTGTACGTCCAGTACGGGTCCCGGCTGCCGGTGTCGGTGGCACCGGCGCTGAAGTGGCGCAACCGGCCGCTGGTGGGGCTGCGGTGGCTGCTGGCCCGCAGCGGCCCGGGCGCCACGAACCACTTCGAGGCCGGGGGGTTCGCCCGCAGCAACGACGAGGTCGCCTACCCGAACCTGATGTTCCACTTCCTGCCGATCGCGATCCGCTACGACGGCTCAGCGCCCGCCGGCGGTCACGGCTACCAGGTGCACATCGGGCCCATGTACTCGGACTCGCGCGGCACGGTCAAGATCGTCTCGCGGGACCCCGCGGTGCATCCGGCGCTGCGCTTCAACTACCTGTCCACGCCCACCGACCGGCGGGAATGGGCGGAGGCGATCCGGATCGCCCGGCACATCCTGAACCAGCCGGCGTTCGGCCCGTACAACGCGGGGGAGCTGTCGCCGGGACCGGGCGTGACCACCGAGGAGCAGGTGCTCGACTGGGTCCGGCGGGACGCGGAGACCGCGCTGCACCCCTCCTGCACCTGCCGGATGGGGACCGGCCCGGGCGCGGTGACGGACCCGGCCTCGCTGCGGGTACACGGGGTGGACGGGCTGCGGGTCGTCGACGCATCCGTCATGCCGTACATCCCGAACGGGAACATCTATGCCCCGGTCATGATGATCGCCGAGAAGTCCGCTGACCTGATCCTGGGGAACACCCCGCTGCCGGCGGACCCGGCGGAGTTCTACCGCCACGGCGCCGGCCAGCCGCTCACCCGGGCCGGGTGAGCGGCGGCGTGGGGTCGATGTGCAGCAGGTACTCCCGCCTGGGTTCCTCCGTCAGGCCGAGGCGCACAGCCGCCCGATCTCGCCGAGCTGGCCGGGGAGCATCCGGAACTCCGGGCCGGAGACCGACAGCGCCGCCACGCAGCCGCCGGTCACGTCGAAGACCGGGGCCGCCACCGCGACCAGGCCGTCCTCGAGCTCGGCGACGGCCGTGGCGTACCCGTCCCGCCGGACGGCCTCGAGCTCGGCGGCCAGCTCGGCCCGGCTGGTGACGGTCCGGTCGGTGTAGCGCTCCAGCACCCGCGGCATCGTGAGCGCGGCGTAGGCGAGCAGCACCTTGCCGTTCGCCACCGCGTGCGGCGTGGTGCGCCGCCCGATCCAGCCGCCGGAGCTGTTCAGGATGTAGGTGCTGGGAACCTCGGCCACGTTCAGGACGTCCTGGTCCGCGGGGACCGCGAGATTGACTGTCTCCCCGGTCTGCTGCGAGAGTTTGTCCATCGCTGGCTGCAGGCGGGCGATGAGGTCGAGGTTCCGCAGCGCGAGCGAGCCGAGCCGGATCACCTCGACCCCGAGCCGGAACCGGCGGCCGGAGCGGGTCAGGAACCCGGTCCGCTCCAGCACCGCGGCCAGCCGGGACGCGGTGGACTTGTGCACGCCGAGCAGCCGGGACATCTCGGTGACGCCGAGTTCCGCGCGGCCGTCCTCGAAGCTCGCGAGCAGCGCCAGCACCCGCTCCGCAGCCTGGTAAGTTGCTCCAGGTGCAACGGAATCGTCCGCCATGCAACCAGGATGACCAGGCCCGGCCCGCCCGTCAACCCATGCGCCGGCTTGATACCTAGAGACACTAGGCCTAGTATCTCTAGGTATGAACAGGGAACGGCTGAAGGGGCACCTCGACCTGCTCCTGCTGTCGGTGCTGGCCGCCGGGCCAGCCCATGGCTACGCGATCATCTCCGCGCTACGGGATCGGAGCGAGGGAACGTTCGACCTGCCGGAGGGCACCGTGTACCCGGCGCTGCACCGGCTCGAAGACGACGGGCTGCTGGCCAGCTCGTGGGGCCAGGCCGAGGGCAGGCGCCGCCGGGTCTACGCGCTGACCGACGAGGGGGCGGCGGCGCTGGCCGCCGAGCAGACCGAATGGCGCCGGTTCGCCCGCGGCATGCGGGCCGTGGTGGGGTGGCCGGCATGACCGGCAGCGGCGGGCCGCAGGGCGACCCGGTGGAGGAGTACCTCGACGAGCTGTACCGCAAGCTGCGGGTCAGGCCCCGGGAGGGCCGGCGGGTCCTCGCCGAGGCCGAGGACCACCTGCGGGAGTCGGTGGCTGACGGCCTGGCGACCGGGCTGAGCGAATACGAGGCCAGGCAGGCGGCAATCTCCAGCTTCGGATCGGTGGGCGCGGTGGTCCGCGCCCACGACCAGCGGCTGCGCGGGCTCCCTGGCGCCGCGGTGCTCGCCGACCTGGCGGTGTCGGCGTGGAAGCTGGTCTCGGTCGGGCTGCTGGCGGTCGGCGCCAGCGGGGTGGTGGCGGCCATCATGAACGCGGCGCTCGGCCGCGGGTTCGTCGGCGGTGCCCCCACCACCGTGGGAGCCACCGCGGCCGACTGCCGGCACTGGCTTGCGAACTGGCCGGCCGCGCACAGCTGCGCGCAGGCGTCGATGCTTGAGGCCAGCGCCGACGCGGTCTCGCTGCGGCTGGTCGCCGGCGTGCTCGGGGTGATCATGCTGGTCGTCTATGTGATCGCGCTCCGCGGGGCGCCGCGGGCGCTGCCCGACGGTTTCGTGCCGACCGTGGCGGTGACCCTGTTCGGCGCGACCGCCGCCGGGCTGACCGGGCTGGCCCTGGTGGATCCGGCAGGCAGCGGCCTGGGCGGTCCTGGCGTCTACCTGAGCGCTGCCATCGCCGCGCTCTTCGTGGCCGCCGGCTACCTGCCGGCGCTGCGGCGGACGCTGCTGCGGCACGCCCGCAGGTAGCGGCCGGCGCCCGCCGTCCCGGCCCGGCCCGGGCCAGGGACGGCGGGCTCCCGAGGGCCGGCAACGTGGGGCTTTGCGCGGTATCGTGACGTGACTAACACGTTGCGAGCGCCGCACGGATATGCGGGCTCCCGCATTCCAGGAGCACCCTGGGCATGGCGAACGGTGAACCCGCGGTGACGGCGCCCGCAGACGACCCCCTTCCCGAAGCCCTGGCGATCGCCCGCGGGGCCGCGGACGCCGGCCTCGGGCTCAAGCTCCTGGGCGGGCTCGCGGTGCGGGTGCTGTGCCCGCAGTTCCCGCCCCGGGCCCGGACCGGCCAGGACATCGACTTCGCCTGCCTGGCCAAGGAGCGCGCCAAGATCACGTCCTACCTGGAGGGCGCCGGCTGCACGGCGGACCGCCGGTTCAACATGCTCAACGGCGACCGGCAGTTGTACTTCACCGCCCCGTCGGGCCGCCCCGTCGACGTGATGGTCGACCGCCTGTCCATGTGCCACACGCTGGACTTCCGGCCGTCGTTCCGGCGGCTGCCGGTCACCCTGGACGCGATCGACCTGCTGCTGTCCAAGCTCCAGATCGTGGAACTGAACGAGAAGGACGTGCACGACATCGCGCACCTGCTGGCCGGCGTGCCGGTCAGCGCCGACGGGGCCGCCGGGACCGGCGCGGTGCTCGACACCGGCCGGTTCTGCAAGCTGCTCGGAGCCGACTGGGGCTGGTGGCGCACGGCGACCGGGAACCTGGCCAAGCTGCCCGGCGTCCTCGACGGCCGGCCCGCGCTGGTCCCGCCGTCCGCGCCGGCTGATCCGGTGGCGGTGGCCGGGCGGTTGCTGGAGCTTGCCGAGTCGGCACCCAAGAGCGTCAAGTGGCGGCTGCGGTCGAACGTCGGGGACCGCGTGCGCTGGTACGAACTGCCCGAAGAAATAGCTCACTGACCTGCTTGACGCTGCTCGGACCGTAATGCTAGAGGTTGCACAGGGCGCATAGCGGTTGCGCAGGACGCGCCGGGAAGGCGTGGTGGCCGGTGAGAATCTTCTTCGCCACCGACATCCACGGGTCAGAGGTCTGCTGGCGGAAGTTCCTCAACGCCGCCGCGTTCTACCAGGCCGACTTGGTGATCCTGGGCGGTGACGTCACGGGCAAGGTGATGGTCCCGATCACGTCCCATCAGGGCTACTGGGAAGTGATCATCGGGGGCGAGGCGCGGCGGCTGGAGTCCAGCGAGGAACTGGCCGACGCCGAGCGCCAGATCCGCAACCGCGGGTCCTACCCGGCGGTGATGACCCCGGACGAGCTGGACTGGCTGAAGGGCCAGGAGCACGCGATCGACCAGCGCTTCGCCACCGAGATGACCCGGTCGCTGGACCGGTGGCTCGACATGGCGGACGGCAAGCTCAAGGGCGGCACGGTCCCGTGCGTGCTCAACGGCGGCAACGACGACATCTGGGAGATCGACGACATCATCGAGCAGTCGCCGTGCGTCAGCTTCGGCGAGGGCAAGGTGATCGACCTGGACGGCTTCCAGCTGGCCTCGATGGGCTGGACCAACCCGACGCCCTGGGACACCTTCCGGGAGGCGCCGGAGGAAGAGCTCACGGCCAAGATCGACGAGGTGGCCGCGAAGATCCCGGATATGAACCGGGCGATCTTCAACTTCCACGCGCCGCCCTACGGCACCGGTCTTGACGAGGCGCCGGCCCTGGACGGCTCGCTGCGGCCGGTGCACGGCGGGGCGGTGATGAAGCCGGTCGGCTCGACCGCGGTGCGGCAGGCGATCCTCGGCTACCAGCCGCTGCTGTCAGTACACGGGCACATCCACGAGAGCCGGGGGGTGGCCAGGCTCGGCCGCACGCTGGCCGTCAACCCCGGCAGCGTCTACGGCGACGGTGTGCTGCAGGGTGCGCTGCTGGAACTCAACCCCAAGAAAGGCAAGGTCACTAAGTACCTGCTGGTCAACGGTTAGTGACGGTGCGATTACCCGCCCCGATTCCCTAGGCCGGGCCCGCCGCGAGCGGCATAATGCCCACCGTATCCCGGAACGGGGCGAATCGCACAATAAGGAGGCGGCATGGCCACCGATGCCATTGGGGACGAAAGACCTGCACTATTTCTCCGTAAAGCGACCGGGCTGGTCCGAGGCTGGTCAGTCCGCGACTCCATGATCTATGCCTGTCTTGCCACCAACTTCGTCACACTTGGCATCTACGAGTTCACCTTCGCTGGCCCGGCGTTCCCCAAAGGGCAGCTGATTACCTCGGTCCTGATCTCCGGAATCTGGGTATCGTTCCTGGTCATCGCCTACACCGGGCTCATCGTGACGATCCCGCGGGCCGGCGGCGACTATGTCTGGCAGAGCCGGATCCTGGGCAGCGGGCTTGGCTTCGTGATGGCGGCCACCGGCTGGTGGTTCATTCTCTGGCTGTGGGCGCCCATCTACGGCAACATCCTGTCGGTGCAGCTGTTCGAGCCGTTGTGGGCGACGCTGAAGCTGACCTGGCCGGCGGGCGGCGCCGCCTGGTTTGGCACGAACACCGGGATCTTCGTGGTCACGCTGATCACGATCGTGCTGGCCGGCGTCCTGGTCTCGGTCGGCATGTCCGGCTACGCCAGAATCCAGAAGTGGTGCTTCATCGGCGGCATGATCGGCTTCCTGGTCGTGGTGGGCCTGCTGCTGTTCAATTCCCACGCCAGTTTCGTCAGCTCGTTCAACACCGAGGCGCAGAAGCTTTTCGGCGCTCACAACGCCTACCACGCGACGAACGCGGCGGCCGCCAAGGCCGGTTACAGCACCACGCCCTTCGGTTTCGGGCCGCTCGGCCCGACAATGCTGCTCGTGCCCGCGATGATGTTCTTCATCCTGTGGCCGAACTGGGGCGCCACCCTGTATGGGGAGATCCGCGGCGCGAGCGATTTCCGGCGCGTCTTCACCGGCATGTTCTCGGGCCTGTGGATCACGGTCGCCTGCACCGTGGTTTTCCTGCTGCTGGTGGCCAAGACCATCGGCTGGGACTTCTACCAGAACCTCAACGCGCTGGACTATAACCTCACGCCGCAGTTCGGCATCTGGCCCTATCCCTTCATGTTCGCCGGCTGGCTGGTGCACAATACGGCGTTCCAGGTCGCCCTCATCCTGGTGCTGAGCCTGTGGTTCTTCGGCTGGGTGGGGACGCTGTTCCTGTCCTCCACCCGGGTGATTTTCGCGGCCGCCTTCGACCGCGTGCTCCCGGACCGGGCGGCCGAGGTTTCCGAGAAGCGCAAGGTCCCGGTCTACTCGCTGATCCTGATGCTGCTGCCGGCCGCCGGGCTCGCCGCCATCTACGCGTACTCGACCACGTTCCGGACCTACACGCTGGACGCCACCCTGGTGATCGCGGTGACCTACCTGTTCAGCGCGATCGCGGTGGTGGTGCTGCCGTTCCGGAAGCGGGAGCTGTGGCGGGCGTCGCCGGCCAGTAAGGTCAAGGTCTTCGGCGTCCAGATCGTCCCGGTGGCCGGCGTGATCACCATCGGGCTGCTCGGGTTCAACCTCTATGAGTGGCTCACGAATGACAACTATTTCGTGAACAACAAGACCTCGCTGATCTACATGGGGGCAATGTACGTGCTGGCCATTGCCATCTATGTGATCGCCCGGGTCGTCCGGCGGCGGCAGGGCATCGACCTGTCCCTGGTCAACAAGGAGATCCCGGTCGAATAGGCGCACCGCCCAGGGAGCCGCCGGGCGGCGCGGTCCGCAACCCGCCCGGCGGCTCCCGGCTTGAGGAAACAGATTGGCAGGAACCAGCGGCATGAGTGAATCCCCCGCCCGGGCTAGCGCCGTCATCATCGGCGCCGGGATCGTCGGCAACAGCCTCGCCTGTCACCTGGCCCGGCTCGGCTGGCGGGACCTGGTGCTGGTGGACAAGGGCCCGATGCCGAACCCCGGCGGCTCGACCGGCCACGCCTCCAACTTCATCTTCCCGATCGAGTACTCGAAGATGATGATGGAGCTCACCCGCGACAGCACCGAGCAGTACCAGCAGCTCGGCGTGTTCACGGGCAGCGGCGGGATCGAGGTGGCCCGCACCGGGGAGCGCATGGCCGAGCTGCGCCGCCGGTGCACCGCCGCGAAGGCGTGGGGTATCCCCGCCCAGGTGCTCACGCCCGGAGAATGCCGCAAGCTGGTGCCCTACCTGGACGAGTCCGTCATCCTGGGCGGGGCCAGCTTCCCCACGGTCGGCGTGGTCGACTCGCTCCGGGCCGGCACCCTGATGCGCGAGGAGGCGGAACGGTCCGGCGCGCTGACGGTGCTGGCCGGCACCGAGGTGCTGGGCATCGGCACCGAGCCGGGCGGCCGCCGCCCCCGGGTCCGGTCCGTGACCACCAGCGCCGGCGAGATCGCCACCGATCACTGCGTGATCTGCTGCGGGGTGTGGAGCCCGCGCATCGCGCGGCTGGCGGGCGCGCGGCTCGCGCTTACCCCGGTCGTGCACCAGATGATCAGCGTCGGGCCGATCGGGCTGTTCGCTGGCACGCCGGGCGAGATCTCCTACCCGATCGTGCGCGACGTGGACACGAACATGTACGAGCGCCAGCACGGCGGCGACATGGAGGTCGGCTCGTACGCCCACCGGCCGATCATCGTCAGCCCGGACGAGATCCCCTCGCTCGATGAGGCGGCGCTGTCGCCCACCGAGCTGCCGTTCACCTCCGACGACTTCGACCCGCAGCTCGCGCAGGCGCTGGAGCTGATGCCGGAGCTGCTGGGGGACGAGAAGGCCGGCATCAGGTACGCGATCAATGGCCTGATCTCGATGACCCCGGACGGTCACCCGCTGCTGGGGGAGATGCCCGAGGTCGCCGGGCTGTGGTCGGCGGCGGCGAGCTGGATCAAGGAGGGACCCGGCTGCGGCCGGGCGATGGCCGAGCTGATGTCGGGCCGGGTGCCGACGGTGGACGTGCACGAGGCGGACGTCGCCAGGTTCTACCCCTGCCAGCGGACCGTGGCCCACGTGCGGGCCCGGGCGCTGGAGGGCTTCAACAAGATGTACGGCATCGTCCACCCGGCCGAGCAGTGGGAATCGGGCCGCCCGGTCCGGGTCAGCCCGGTCCACCAGCGCGAGCAGGACCTGGGCGCGGTGTTCTACGAGACGGCCGGGTGGGAGCGCCCGCAGTGGTACGCCAGCAACGAGCCGCTGCTGGAGCGCTACGCCGGCCGGCTCGCCGAGCGGGAGGACGAGTGGGACGCGCGCTGGTGGTCGCCGGTCATCAACGCCGAGCACCTGGCCCTGCGGGACGCCTGCGGCCTGGTCGACCTGTCCGCGTTCGCGATCTTCGACGTCACCGGCCCGGGCGCGCTGGACGCGATCCAGTCGGTGGTGGTGGCGCAGGCCGATGTGCGGCCGGGACGGGTGATCTACACCTCGCTGCTGAACGAGGACGGCATGTTCAAGGCCGATCTGACCGTGATGCGGCTCGGGGCCGAGCACTTCCGGGTGGTGACGGGCGGGGCCACCGGCATGACCGACCTGGCCTGGTTCACCGGCCACCTGCCGGCCGGCGGGCAGGCCGGCATCGCCGACCTCACCTCGGCCTGGACCACGCTGGGCATCTGGGGCCCGAAGGCCAGGGAGGTGGTGGCCTCGGCGTCGGCGGACGACTTCAGCCACGCCGGATTCCCGTTCGGAACGTGCCGGGAAGCCGAGATCGCGGGCATCACCGTGCTCGCGTCGCGGATCTCCTACGTGGGGGACCTCGGGTGGGAGCTGCACGCGCCGATGGAGCAGGGGGCGCGGCTGTGGGACGCGCTGTGGGACGCCGGGCAGCCGCACGGACTGGTGCCGGCCGGGATCGGCGTGTACGGCACCACCGGCCGGCTCGAGAAGGGGTACCGCGCCTTCGGCAACGAGCTGACCCCGGACTTCAACCTGGTCGAGGCCGGCATGGCGCGGCCGAAGGTGAAGCCGCAGGAGTTCGTGGGCAAGGCCGCGTACCTGGCGCAGCGGTCCGCCCCGCCCGCGGCGGTGCTGTGCACGCTGACCGTCGATGATCACCGCAGCGCCGGCGGCGGGCTCCGGTACATGCTGGGCGGCGAGCCGGTGCTGTCGGCCGGCGGGGAGCCGCTGACCGACTCGGCGGGCCGTCCCTCCTACGTGACCAGCGCGGGCTCGGGCCCCTCGGTGGGCAAGCACCTGCTGATGGCCTACCTGCCGCGGGCGGACGCGCGCGAGGGCGCCAAGCTGGCCGTCGAGTACTTCGGCGAGCGGTACCCGGTCACGGTCGCGGTGGCGGGCGCCACCCCGCTGTTCGACCCGGACAACGCCCGGATCAGGTGCTGATGGAAATCCTCGTTTGCGTCAAGCGGGTCCCGGTGGTCGGCGGCCGGATCGTGGTCACGCCGGACGGGCAGGACGTGGACACCCGGATGTCGGGGTTCGCGATCAGCCCGCACGAGGAATGCGCGGTGGAGGAGGCGGTCCGGATCACCGAGCGGCTCGGCGGCACGGTGACCGTGCTGACGCTCGGCCCGGCCGAGGCGGAGGCGCAGCTTCGCGACGCGCTGGCGCTGGGCGCGGGCCGGGCGGTGCTGCTGGAGGCCGGCGCCGCTGAATGGGGCCCGCTGGCGACGGCGGCCGCGATCGCCGCCGAGGCGCGGACCGGACCCGGGTCCGGGGCTGGCGGGTACGACCTGCTGCTGTTCGGGAACGAGGCGGCCGACACCGGCGGGTACCAGGTCGGGGTGCGGGTCGCGCACGAGCTCGGCCTGCCGTGCGCCACCGGCATCAAGGAGCTGGAGGTCGCCGAGGGCACGGCCCGGGCCCGGCGGGAGTACCAGGGCAGCCGGGAGGAGTACGAGCTGCCGCTGCCCGCGGTGATCACGGTCAAGGAGGGCATCAACCTGCCCCGGTACCCCTCGCTGCCGGGCAGGCTGCGGGCGAAGCGGGCGGAGATCGAGCGGCGGTCGCCGGCGGAGCGGCCGGAGGGGCTGCGCAAACTGGGGCTGCGGGTGCCCGCGGCCGGGCGGCAGCAGGCGCAGGTGCTCGGCACCGGGGCGGAAGCCGTTCCGGCCCTGGTCGACCTGCTGGCCGAGCTGGGGGTGCTGCCGTGACCGCGTTGTGCCTGGCTGAGCTGGGGCCGGACGGGGCCGTGACGGACGCGTCACTGCGGGCGCTGACGTTCGCCCGCGGCCTGGCCGACGGTGAGTTCGCGGCGGTGGTGTTCGGCGACGCGGCGGGCGTGCCGGGGGAGACGCTCGCCGGTTACGGCGTCACCGGCGCGTACGTGGTGGAGCCCGGCTCGGTGCCCGGGTACGCCCCGGTCGCCTGGGCCCGGGTGCTGGCCGGGCTGGCCGCGGAGCTGGGTGCCGACGTGGTGACGGCGGCCGCCACCGACCGCGGCAGCGAGGTGATGGCGCACCTGGGCGCGCAGGCAGCGGTCCCGGTCGCCGCGAACTGCACCGCCGCGCAGCGGTCCGGGCCTGGGACGTGGCGGCTCACCCGGCAGCGGTGGGCCGGGCTGCTGCTGGAAGACGCCGAGCTGGCAGCCGAGCCCGCGCTGCTGACGGTGGCAGCCGACGCGGTGGCGGCCGCTGCGGCTGCTGCCCCGGCCGCGCTGGCCGTGCACGTCCACGAGCCGGAACTGGCCGACGGGGACCTGCGGGTGCGGGCCGGCGAGTCGCCCGCCGGGGCGGGCGGGGCCTCGCTCGCCAGCGCCCGGGTGGTCGTCGGGGGCGGCCGCGGGGTCGGCGGACCGGACGGGTTCGCGCCGCTGGAGGAACTCGCCGAGGCGCTCGGCGGGGTGCTCGGGGTGTCCAGGGTTGTCACCGGCGAAGGCTGGCGCCCGCACCGGCAGCAGGTCGGCCAGACCGGCACCCGCATCACCCCGGAGCTGTACCTGGCCTGCGGGATCAGCGGCGCCATCCAGCACATGGCCGGCTGCCAGGGAGCCAGGCACATCGTGGCCATCAACACCGACCCCGGCGCGCCGATCATGTCCCGCGCCGGCTACGCCGTGATCGGCGACCTGCACGAGGTGATCCCGGCCCTGCTCGCCGCCATCCGCGCCCG
>DASQSC010000440.1:0-4928 GCA_035642555.1 Streptosporangiaceae bacterium
CCTGGACCGGGACCGGCCCGACATCGCCCGGGCCGCCCGCTGGTACCTGGAACCGGTCGACTACGTGACGATGCGCTTCACCGGGACCGCGGCCGCCTCGCCGGCCTCCATGACCGCGGCCTGGCTGACCGACAACCGGGACCCTGGCCGGCTGAGTTATGACCCCGGGCTGGTCCGGCTGGCCGGGATCGACCCGGCCCGGCTGCCGCCGCTCCGGCCGACCGCCTCGGTGATCGGCACCGTCGCCGACGGCGTGGCCGCGGAACTCGGCCTCGGCCCGGGGGTCGCGGTGGTGGCCGGCACGCCGGACCTGCACTCCGCCGCGGCCGGGGCCGGCACCCTCGACGGCGGGCGCTGCCACCTGGCGATCAGCACCACCTCGTGGATCAGCCTGCCGGCCGCGCGCAAGAAGACCGACGCCATCCGCCAGATCGCCACCGTGCCAGGCGTCCTGCCCGGCTCTTACCTGGTGGCCAACAACCACGAGACGGCGGGCGCGTGCCTGCAGTGGCTGCGGGACCGGGTGCTCGGCGGCGGCGGGCCCGCGCCGGGCTTCGGGGAGCTGACGGAACTGGCGGCGACCGCCCCGCCGGGCTCGGGCGGGGTGCTGTTCACGCCCTGGCTGGCGGGCGAGCGCTCGCCGGTGGACGACCGCAACGCCCGGGCCGGCTTTCACAACCTGTCCCTGGGCACCGGCCGGGCCGCGCTGGTCCGCGCGGTGCTGGAAGGCGTCGCCTACAACAACCGGTGGCTGCACGAGGCGGTGGAGCGGTTCGCCGGGCGGCGGCTGGACCCGGTCCGGGTGTTCGGCGGCGGGGCCCAGTCCGGCCTCTGGTGCCAGATCCACGCCGACGTCATGGACCGCACGATCGAACGGCTCGCCGACCCGGTGCACACCGGCCTCCGCGGCGCTGCCATCCTGGCCGGCCTGGCCCTCGGGGAGCTGGACCCGGCCGGAGCCGCCGCGCTCGCCCCGGCCGGGGCCGTGTTCCGGCCGGACCCCGCCCGCCGGGCCTGTTACGACCGCCTGTATGCCGAGTTCCCCCGGCTGTACAAGTCGCAGAAGCCGATGTTCGCCCGGCTCAACCGCCCGCCCCGGGACGAAGGCCGGAAGACAGTGCCGGGCCGCGGACCGGATCGGCACCGGTGAGCCGTCAGCACCAGCAGTTGCGGACGCTGTTGAGGATGGCGGTGGCGAGGCCGTGCGAGCCCGCTGGCAGGTAGACCTCCGCGGTGATGAAGGCGGGGGACGACTGCGGCGAGCGCGGGATCTCCGCCAGCCCGTTGCCCGGGTAGCGGTTCCCTGGCAGCTTCCGCTCATAAGCCGCCGCCACTGCCGACAGGCGCGATGCCCGGAACGAGCCGGCTGGCAGGACGTTCAGCGGGCTCCGCCCGGTGCCGCCGGAGTTCCCGGCGCAGCCGGCGCAGTTCGAGGCCACGAGCACCAGGCGGCGGCCGGGATTGGCAGGGTCATAGAACACGTCGGTGCTGTGGTCGGATGGCTGGGTCTCGTTCCGGTACCGCCAGCCGCGCGGAACGGCAACGGAGAATCCGCGGATCGGCCCGCGCTTGCTGAGCCCTGCCGCCGCGGACGTAGGCCGGGGCCCGCCGGTCGCCTGCCCGTTGCCCGCCGGTGATCCGGAGCAGCCGCCCGATAACCCCGCTGCCATCACGAGCGCGACGCCCGGGATCGCCGCCCGGGTTCCCGCTAGCAAGTGCCTCCCGCTTCGGACCATGGCAGCGCTTCCTCTCACCCGCGGGCGCTGGCCCGCTCCGACGACTGGGCTGGAAACCCGGACAGGCTACCGTCCACCGCTGGCCGCGACCCGCGGCTTTGCCCGCTTTCCTCTCCTGCCGGAGCCGGGCTCCACGGCCCGCAGCCGCGGCCCCCGCTCGTCTCCTGGCAGGTGGCCTGGTGCGACGGCTCCCGCTGACGGCGCCAGATTTCCGCGGCGCGCATTTCCGCACCATCGGCATGTCACGCGTTGTCCTGGTTGTCACACGACCGGTCCGGTGATCCGCTTAGGGTTGCACCATGCGACACCGCCGCGGGGCAGGCGTCCCATGACTCGTTCCCCCTCCGGTTCCCCGGGCATGTCACGGCTTCCGTGGACAGCGGCTTTCGCCCTGACCGCGGGCGCGGCCGTCGCGTCGCTGGCCGGCGTGGCGCTCGGCACCCGCTGGCAGGTGGTCGCGGCCGCGATAGCCGGGGCCGCGACCTTGGCCCTGCTGGTGATCCTGATCGTCCTGACCCGGCGGACGCGCGCCGCCCAGCTCGCCGCGGCCCGGCAGGAAGAGCAGAGCGAGCAGCTCATCGCCGAGCTCAACCGGTCGGTCGCCGACGCCGGGTGGCGGGACGAGCAGCTGCGCAGCCAGCTCGACCAGCCGGAGCAGGTGCGGCTGGCCGTGGTCGCGATGGCCCGCAGGCTGCTGGCGTCCGCGCACCGGATCCAGGAAGAGGCGACCCGGCTGGCGGCGGCCAACCCGGGCAACGCGGACATCCTGGCGTCAACCAAGCGGCTCGATCAGGCCGCGGCGCAGCAGGCCCGGCACGCCCGCACCGTGGCGACGCTGTGCGGCGAGCAGCCCGCCCCGCAATGGCCGCCGGCCAGCCTGGCGGCAGGGCCTGCGGCCGGTGCGCTGTCCTCAGGGCCCGCGACCGGGCCGGTGCCCCCGCTCCCGGACCGCACCCAGCCGGGCTTCGCGCCCGACCTGCCGCAGCCCGACCTCCCGCCGCCCCCCGACCTGCCGCAGCCCGACTTCTCGGCGCCAGCTGCCCCGCCGCAATCTGACCGCACAGCACCGCTTGACCTGCCGCAGCCTGCCCACCCCACACAGCCTGACCTGCCGCGGCTCGACCGTCGCCTGGCACCGCCCGCCCCGTCGCTCCCTGCCCGCCGCCCGCGGCCAGAGCGCCCGGCACAGCCGGAGCACAGGGCACAGCCGGAGCACAGGGCACAGCCGCAGCGCCCGGCCGCCCCCGACCTGCCGCAGCCTGACTTCGCGGAACCTGACTTCCCGACCGCTGACTTCCCGGCGCCCCCCGAACCAGCCGGCCGCCAGGCACCACCCGGCCGCCAGGCACCCCCTCGGCGCCCGGCAGCCCCCGAGCGCCTAGCGCCACCGGATCCCCCGCCGCCCGGCTCCCGGCAGCCTGGTCTCCCCCAGCCTGACTTCGCGGACCCCGCGGACCCTGGAAACCCCGGCTCCCCACCGGCCGACGACGCCGGCCATGCCGGGCTGCCGGAGGCCGTGGCAAGGGCCGGGGACGGCGGGCGGCCCGACCACGCCCTGCTTCAAGACGTGCTGAACGGCCTGCGCAAGCTGCGCTGAGCACACCGGACGGCTCACCGCCGGCGCCGCGGCCGGCGAGTCCCTGGAATTTTCTTTACCTCCGTAAACCTCCGGTATGTCCAGGACGTCCATAGAGCACCACATTTGCCCGTGCCCGGGAGCGAAACGCCGGCCGATAGAAGCCGACGCACCGGGGGGCAGGAGGAAACATGGGGATGTATCAGGGCAGGCACGCCATCATCCGCGCGGTACGGTCCCTGCCGCGCGCAGCGGTGGCTGCCATCGCCGGCGGTGCGATTGCGGCCGCCGCCACGGGAGGGGTCTTAATCGCTGGCGCCGCGGGCGCATCCACCGCGGCCAGGATCCCGACCGCTGAACAGGCCGGGTACGCGGCCACCAACGCACAATTCCAGTTCGTGTCGGCCAACGTCTACCTGCGGAAACCGGGTCAGTACGCCAGCTCGCTCAGCAGCTACGGCGACTCGGTGCAGCTCTGGTCACACGACATCGAGATCACCCTCGGCGTCTCGAACACCACCTCAAGCGGCGGCGGTTTCAGCCCGGCGATGGCGGTGTTCGACGTCAGCAAGCAAGCCCCCGACGACGTGATCTGCTCCACGGCGGGCGCCTCGGCCTGCGACGGCACGCCCAAGAACTGGACGGACGGGTCGGTCAGCTACCCGGCGGGCCACACCGTGACGCTTGCCCTCGAGTACAACCGGGGATTGGGCCTCGTCACCGCGATCATCCGCGACGAAACCGCCGGTAAGGCGTCCCAGGCCAGCTACGACGTCGGCCAGGGGGTCTCGTTCAACCAGGCCCGGGTCGGCGCCGAGACCGGCTGCTACGCCCCATGGGACCCGGCCTCTGTGAACGGCTGCGGCTCGGCCGTCACGCCCCCGTCCGCGCAGCAGGCGCTGAGCCGGTTCACCGGCGTCACCCTGGTCACCTACAGCGGCCACGTGAGCGGCATGTCGTCGTGGTGGCAGCACCACAAGGTCCTCCTGACCGACGGCACGGCCACCCAGGCCGCGCCGGGCAACCTGGGCAGCGGCGGCACCGCCTTCACCGTGTCCCTGCTACCGGCCAGCTAAGACAGCGGCCTGAGACACCGGCGCCCGGCGGCACCGCCGACAGGCGCCACGCACGACCGCGAGCGGCGGGGACCGGTCTCCTGGTCCCCGCCGCTCGCGCTGCTCACCGGCCGCTAACCGGCCTCGCCCGTGCCGAGCAGCTGCGCCCCGTTGTGCCAGCACACCGCGCGCAGCCAGGCCTCGCCCAGGCCGAGCCGGGCCAGCCCGGCGATCTGCTCCGCATACGGGTACGGGATGTTCGGGAAGTCGCTGCCCAGCAGCACCTTCCCGGCCAGCCCGAGCGAGCGCAGCCGTGGCAGCGCCGCCGCCGGGAACGGCGCCACGTCATCGAAGAACGATGTGAACACCATGGTGGTGTCGAGCGCGACCCGCTCGTAGTCCTCCGCCAGCCGCAGGAATGGCTCGTAGTCGGGCGCGCCGAGGTGAGCGACGACGGCCCGCAGCCGGGGATGGCGGGCCAGCACCGCCCCGAACGGCCCGGGTCCGGTGTGGGCGGTGGCCACCGGCGCGTGCCCGGCGTGCACCACGACCGGCACGCCC
>DASQSC010000441.1:0-4274 GCA_035642555.1 Streptosporangiaceae bacterium
GACCACCAGGTGGTAGCCGGGCAGGCCGCGGTAGAAAGCCGCCCGGGTCAGGTCCACCGCGTACCGCAGCGGCATCGCATAGGCCAGCGCGTTCAGGTAGGAGGGCACCCCGTGCAGCGGCACCAGCACGCCGCCGAGCACGTACTGCGGGATGATCAGGAACTGGAAGATCTCCATGGCCGACCGCTGGTTCGGCAGCCACGCGACCGTGGCCAGCCCGAACGCGCCCCCCAGCAGGCAGCAGGCGAGACCGGGCAGCAGCAGCGCGGCGAGCTGGCCGCCGGACATCCGCACCCCGGCCGCGACGGCGAACACCGCGACACAGATGCCCTGGCAGGCCGCGACCGCCGACTCCCCCGCGATCTTCCCGGCGACCAGGGTCAGCCGGGTGACTGGCGTCACGAACAGCGTCCGCGAGAAGTCTGTCTCCCGGTCCTCGGCGATCGAGATCATCCCGGCCGCGGTGGACTGGAACAGCGTGGCCGCCAGCACCCCGGTGAATGCCAGCGTGACCGCGGACAGGCCGGTCACCCGGCCCACGGTCGGCTGCAGCATGCTGCCGAGCCCGGCGACCAGCAGCACCGGGAACGCCAGGTTGACGGCCAGCCGCGGCCGGTCCCGCAGCAGCTTGATCACGTCGCGGTGGGCGATGGCCAGCAGTGCCCACAGCTCATGCGCGAGGCGGGCCCGCCGGGGAGCGGTCACGGCAGATGCTGGCTGACCGGTCATGGCGCCAGCCGGGCCATGCCCTCGCCGGCGGACCTGGCCGGGCCGTCCCCCCGGGCGAGCAGGCTCAGGTAGGCGGCTTCCAGGGTCGGCGCCTGCTGGCGCGCCTTGACCTCGGCTGGGGTGCCGCGCTCGATGATCCGGCCTTCCGCCATGACGCAGACGGCGTCCGCCGCCTCGGCCTCCTCCAGGTAATGCGTGGTGAGGAAGACGGTGGTGCCGCGGCTGGCGCGGGCCTGCGCCAGGTAGGCCCAGAGGCTGTGCCTGCTCTCCGGGTCGAGCCCGGCGGTCGGCTCGTCCAGGAACAGCACCCGCGGCTGGTGCATGAGCGCGCGGACTATCTCCAGCTTCCGGCGCATGCCGCCGGACAGGGACCGGGCGCGGCTGCCGAGCGCGCCGCCGAGCCCCAGCACCCCGGCCAGTTCGGTCACCTCCCGCCGGTAGGCGGCCGGCATCAGCCGGAAGGCCGGCCGCCAGGGGTAACGGCCGTAGAGCACGGCGTGCACCCGGAGGTTCTCCTCCGCCGTCAGGTTCGCGTCCAGCGACGGCTGCTGGAACACCACCCCGATCTCCCGCCGCACCAGCGCCCGCTCGGCCGCCAGTTCCCGGCCGGCGACCCGGACCCGGCCGGAGGTCGGCGTGAGCGCGGTGGTGAGGATGGAGACGGTGGTGGTTTTCCCGGCCCCGTTCGGGCCGAGCAGGCAGAACAGCTCGCCGTCCGCGACCTCGAAGCAGACGCCGTCGACCGCGTTGACGGACGCGCCCCGGTAGCGCTTGAGGAGGTCAGCGACCTCGATCGCGGGCGGCGGGCTCACTGCACCCAGCCGGGCCTGACCAGGCCCGCCTCGTAGGCGATGACCACCAGTTGCGCCCGGTCCCTGGCGCCGAGCTTCATCATCGCCCGGGTGGCATGGGTCTTGGCGGTGGACGAGCTCATGTACAGCTTGCCGGCGATCTCGTCGTTCGAGAGCCCGGCGGCGATCTGCACCAGCACCTCCCGCTCCCGCGGCGTGAGCAGGTCCAGGCCGGACGCGGGCCGGGGCTTGCGGGACCGGACGGCGAACTCGGCGATGAGGCGCCTGGTGATTTTGGGTGAGAGCAGCGCGTCGCCGCTGGCCGCCACCCGCACCGCCTTGATCAGCTCGGCCGCGTCGGTGTCTTTCACCAGGAACCCGGATGCCCCGGCCCGCAGCGACTCGAAGACGTACTCGTCTACGTCGAATGTCGTGAGGATGACCACGTGCACCGAGCCGAGGCGGGGGCTGGCGGTGATGCGGCGGGTCGCCTCCACCCCGTCCGTCCGGGGCATCCGGATGTCCATGAGCACCACGTCGGGCCTGGTCTGCGCGGTCAGCTCGACCGCCTCGGCGCCGTCCGCGGCCTGCCCCACCACCTCGATGTCGTCCTCGGCATCCAGCAGCGCGGCGAAGCCCGAGCGGACCAGCGCCTGGTCGTCGGCCAGTAGCACCCGGATCATCGCGGTCCCTGCCCGGTCACAGCCGCCACGCTACCCCGGCCGGGCCGTCCCGCCGCCGCGCTCGTCTCACCTGGCCGGTCGTCATCGGCGCCCGCGCGTTAGGGCGTGTCCCCTGGATGTTGGCCGTCCTCCGCCCGGCGCGGTGCCAGCAGGTACCCGCCGGCGCCGTAGCACAGCAGCCCGGCCGCGGTCAGGGCGGCCATCGTCATCGACGCGCCGTCGCTGCCGCCGTCCACGAAACTGCTGCCAGCGGCGGCCGCCCCTATCATCGCCACCAGCCCGGCAACCGCGGTCGCGATCAGGGCCGGCCGCCGGGCCCGCAGCGACTGCACCAGCACCCCGATCGCGGCCAGGATCAGCAGCAGGCCGGCCACGATGTGGATGGTGAGCGCGGCCGGGCCGGCGCTGATGGCCTGCCCGAACCCGCCGCCAGCGTCCGTGCTCGGCACTGGCACGAAGAGGTTGACGTAGGTGCCGATCCCGAATTG
Source organism: Streptosporangiaceae bacterium (assembly GCA_035642555.1). Classification (GTDB taxonomy): domain Bacteria; phylum Actinomycetota; class Actinomycetes; order Streptosporangiales; family Streptosporangiaceae; genus JAIRTY01. Next base: position 2,692 of record DASQSC010000441.1, read on the forward strand.
CACGACGAGCAGCGCGAACGCCGCGAAGTTGGCCCGCCGCAGGCTCCTGGCCCGGTCCGGCGACAGCCGTCCGGGTGCCTCGCTGAGTACGCTCATGCCACCGATCGTGGCGCGCCGGCGGCGGCCGTGTCGTCATCCTGCGGGCGAATCCCCGCCTGCTGCTGAGGACGACCCCGCCGTCATCCGGCTGCCGCGGCCGGCGTACCCGGGCCCGGCCCGCTGGCTGACGACAGGCGGCCCGGCGGCTGGCATGCTGGCCCCGGCATGAGGTGAGGAGGCACGGCTTTGCTGGTCACGCAGAAGGAGATCGTGAACCCGCTCAGCGGGGAACGGATCATCATCTCCGGCCAGCCGGAGACCGCCGGCGGGACGCTGGCGTGGGGGCTCGTGCTCGCCCCCGGCGGCCGGGTGCCGAGCAGCCACGCGCACCCGGAGCAGGAGGAGTGCTTCACGGTGCTGGCGGGCCAGGTCAGGTTCCGGATCGGCTGGCGGCGGCTGCTCGCCGGGCCGGGCCAGACGGTGCGGATCCCGCCCGGGACGGTGCATCATTTCGCGAACGGGGGCCCGCTCCCGGCGCGGGTGGCGGTGACGACCGTGCCCGCGCTCGGCATGGCGGACCTGCTCGAGACGGCCGCCGCGATGGCACGCGAGCAACAGGCGGCGGGCAGGCCGCTGCCGCGGCTGCTCGACCTGGCCCTGTTCATGCGCGAGTTCGAGCGGGAGGTGCGGGCGCCGTACCTGCCGCGGCGGCTGGTCCGGCTGGTCACCCGCCTGGTGTCAGGCCTGGCGGGGCGGCGCGGCCCGGCCGCGCGCTACGGGCGGCTGCGGGCGGCCAGCGGCCGGCCTGGCCTCTGAGCCGGCAGCCAGCCCCCGCCCTGATCGAATGGCGAGGCGAACCGGATCTCGACGGTGAGCCCGCCGGCCGGGCGCGGAACGGCCCACAGCGCGGCGCCGTGGGCGGCGGCGATCGCGGCCACGATCGGCAGCCCGAGGCCGAGGCCCTCCCTGGCCGCCGGGCGGTCGCCGGCCAGCCGCCGGAACGGCTGGAACAGCTCGGACACCCGCTCAGCCGGGATCACCGGCCCGGTGTTGGCCACCGACAGGACCGCCTGGCCCGGCCCGGCCGCGGTGGCCACCCAGACCCGGCCCCCGGGCAGGTTGTGCCGCAGGGCGTTGTCCAGCAGGTTGGCGACCAGCCGGTCGGCGAGCCTGGTATCGCCGGCGGCCGGCGCGGCCGCCGCGGGGTGATGAGCAAGGGCCGGCTGACCGCCTGTGTGCCCGACGCTATCCGAAACGCGGACCAGCAGGCCTGCGGCGCGAGTCCGGATAATTGATCCCCTGAGGTGCGATCGATGATTAGCCTCCAGGCCTAGCGGAGGAGCCCTGCCATGACACCGGAGGAGTTTCGCAAGCACGGCCGTCAGGTCGTGGATTGGATCGCCGACTACTGGGAGCGGGTTGAATCGCTGCCGGTGCGGTCTCAGGCAGAGCCAGGTGAGGTCCGCCGCCGGTTGCCGGCGCACCCGCCCGAGCGGGGTGAGCCGTTCGAGGCCTTGCTGGCCGATATGGACCGGGTGGTGCTG
>DASQSC010000442.1:0-8050 GCA_035642555.1 Streptosporangiaceae bacterium
TGCCAGGAACAGCGGGCACCGGCGGGTACCCGGAAGACCAGGCCGGCTACCCCGGGGACGCAACCGCCCGGCGCGGCACCGGCGGCCCGGCGGGCCGCCCCGGGGTTCCCCGGCAGCGGGGCGGGCGCTCCGGCTACGTGCCGCGCAAGCACCAGTTCCAGGCCCGCCCCGGCCGCCCGGCTGGCCCGGGCGAGGCCGACGGCCGCGTGCCGTACCAGGACCTCCCGGCCCGGCCGGAGACGGGGGATCACGCCGGGGAAGCCGGTTACCGTGAGCCTGCCCGTTCCGGCTACCCGGGCGCCTCCCCGGCTCGCCCGTACGTCGGCAGGCCCGGCGCGGGAGGGGATGAGCTCGGGCCGGACGACTGGGAAACCGGGCTCCCGCCACGCCGGGATAGCTTTATCGACGAACCGCCCCCGGATTCCTTCCCGTATGGCGGCGAGCCGGGCAATGACGGTGAACGCGGCCGATATCCAGGGCGTCATTGACCGATTTCCGGCTGACGCCCGGCTCACCCGCAGCGGGCGGCTGAAGGTTCCGGGCCCGGCCCGCGCGTGAATGGCGCGGCCCTGGCACCTCCTCCGAAGCAGTGACAGAAGGCCTGCCGGCCTGACGGGCCGGCGGGCCGTACCCGCGGCGCCGGTTGCCTGCCAGGGCCGGTGTTCAAAGCCCTGACCTGGACGTTGTTACTCTTGTCAACAGACGGGGAGGATATATTTGCCACCAGGGAAGGGGGGCCAGAGTGGCGCAGAAGGTTTCGGTCACATATGCCTGTGACTTCGATCAGAAAGAGATCCCGGAGGGCCAGCACCGGGTACGGAAGTTCGCCGTGGACGGCCGCGACTATGAGATAGACCTGTGCCTGAAGCATAGCGATAGGTTCGACGAGACAGTTGGCCGGTTCATTGAGCATGCCCGCCGCGCATCCGGGCGCCCGGGCCGTGCCAAGCGGCGGACCACCGCCCATCGCCAGCGCAGCGCCAGCATCCGGGCGTGGGCGAAGGACTCAGGTATTGAGGTCAGTGACCGCGGCCGGATTCCGGCCGATGTGGTGACCCGGTACGAGACCACCCACCGGTGACGCGCGCCGTCACGGCAGCGACGGTGGCTGCGGGTCCGGAGATGGCTGCGCGGATGGCCGCTGGGATGGCTGGCCCACGCCAGCGGCGAGCATCTGGGAGTTCGGCAGATGCAGCACTCCGTCCGGGGTATCCAGCCGGACATAGGTGATCCCGATCTCGGTCACGATGCCCTGCAGCGGCCCTCCCAGGGCGCCCGACCGGATCTCGACCGAATCGCCGACCGCGAATGGCCTCGACAACAGCAGCACGATCCCCGCGAACAAGTTCCCGAGGGATTGCTGAGCGGCGATTCCCAGCAAGATCGTGGTGACCGCTCCGCCCAGCACCAGCGAGCCGACCGCGATCTGCAGCAGGTCGAGCGTGACGATGAGGATAAGGATGCTGCCAGCCAGCACGATCGTGTAGCGGACGACCGCGGCATGGGCGGAGCCGATCAGCGGCCGGAGCAGCTGGCGTGCCTTGCCGGAAAGGCCGATCAGGGCCGCGACCGCGAACAGGAAGAAGGCCACGGCCGTGGCATGGGTGACGATGTCGGCCGTTAGCTGCCCGGTCTGCCGCGACAGCTGGTAGTGGGGGAAGGCCCAGGACGCTATCGCGGCCAGGACCGCGAGCGCGAAGGCGATTATGGACCGCCACGGCCGGGTGCCCGCCCGCACCCGGGCCACCTGCGCAGCCAGGTCCAGTTCCCGCTTCTCGTGCAGATCCACCCGCACGATCCTGGCAGACATGCGTGATCCCGGGGGCCTGGGACCCCCGGGATCACGCAAAACGCCGCTGGTAAGGGTCAGGCGGCGGCGCGGCCCATCGGCTTGCCGACCGGCAGGAACGGGGTGCCGCGCATGCCGTTGATCACGCCGGCGGCCGACGTGTACCAGGCCACCAGGGCGGTCAGCACTCCGACGTACCCGCCGATCTTGACGATCGAGGTGTTCGCGGCGAAGTTCCCGATGAACAGGATGATCTCGGTGGCCTCCAGGGTCAGGAACACCAGGAACACGGCCATGTTGACCTGCGTGGCCCACAGCATCATGTAGGTGTTGAAGATGGCGAACGCGAGCAGGATCCAGGCCACGTCCTTGGCGCCCTTCGTGCCCGCGCTCGGGGCCACGACCAGCGCCCAGATCGCGAGGCCGATCCAGAATCCGCCGTAGGTCGAGAACGCGGTCGCCCCGAACACGTTCCGGTTCCGGAACTCCCACATCCCGGCCAGCAGCTGGGCCAGCCCCCCGTAGGCGAACGCGTACCCGAGCCAGGCATCGCCGCTGGCGCTGCCCATCCAGCCCGCGTTCGAGGCCGACAGCAAGAACGTCGTAAGCGCGAACGCCGCCAGCCCCAGCGGGGCCGGATCAGCGATGGGCGCGGCCTGGGCCACAGGCGCGGTAGTCCTGTCTTCGTTGACGGTCACGTAAGTCCTCCTGGTAAGGGGTGGGCCGTCCTGCGGCGGCAGGCCGCCAGGACGGCTGGATGGGCGCGCTGAGTGATCGGCAGGCCGCACGGCCACGCCGGGCGTGCGGCCCGGGCGCCATGGCGAGCCGGACCGGCGGCCAGAACGAAGCAGCCTGGGTGGCGGGCCATGACGAGACCTCTTCCGTCTTCACAGATGGCTCAGCAGAACCAGTTGGAAGATCTGCACTGAGGTTAACTCTGCCAACCCGGGACGCGGGAGGCCCAGTTTTTCGGGCGCGACACACGCCGTGTCCCCGGGGGCGGGCTCCGGCCGCGGTGGCCGCGGCCACGGGGCACCCGGTCAGGCCCTGGCCGGCTCCGGCTCCGCGGGCGGCTGGCCGCGGGCCAGCACCCGGCTCAGCCCGCGCCGGGTGGCCAGCACGTAGAGGCCTTCCCCGGGAGTGATCACGTGATCGCGGGCCGGGGACCAGTCCATGCCGTTCGCGCCCGGCCGCCGGAGCGCGATCACCCGCACCTCGCCGCTCTGGTGGACCTGCTCCAGCGGCCTGCCTGCCAGCTCCGCCCCGGCAGCCACCGATACGTCGGCGATGAGCAGCACGTGACGGCCGAGCGACAGGGTCCGCAGCACCTGGTGCTCGAGCATCGCGGCGGCGAAGGCGGGGGCGGCGAGGTAGGACGGGCTGCGCGAGATCGTGCCGCCGATCGTTGCCTGCACCCGGGCGGCCAGGTCGTCATCACCCAGCCGCAGCACCATCCGTACCCGCGGCGCGAGCCCGCGGGCGACCAGCGCGGTCTCCAGGTTGACGGTATCGCTGCTGGTCGCCAGCACCAGCGACTGGCAGCTGGTGATGCCGGCGGCGCGCAGCGTCTCCTCCCGGTGCGTCTCGCCGGTGATCACCCGCACCTTCAGCCGCCGGGCCAGGGCGGTGCCGGCCGCCTCCGGGTTCTTGTCCACCCCGATCACGGCCACGCCCAGGTCATAGAGCTGGCCAACGACCCGGGTACCCACCTGCCCCAGCCCGGCCACGATCACATGGCCGGACAGCGGCCCGCCGTCGCCGCGCAGCGACCCGGTCAGCCGCGCGCCGACCACGGCCGCCGTGACCACCGGCAGGAACGCCATCCCGTCGAACGCCAGCAGGAACTGGGCCACCTTCTCCGGTGTGGTCAGCGCGGGATTGGTGACCGCGGCTCCGGCGGCGTCCAGGAACGTCAGGTACAGGGCGTTGCCGGGGGAGCGCCCGGCGGCGGTCATCAGCAGCACGAAGCCCGCGACCAGGACCGCGAACAGCGCCATGAACGCGATCCCGAACTTGTGCCAGACCAGGGACCGGACCAGCCTGGCCGCGGCGCGGGCGCGGTGCCGCCGGGTGAGGGGGTCGCGCGGCACCCCGTCGGCCACCGCGAGCACGATGCCGGCGGCCTGCTCGTCGGGCGGCAGCAGCCGCGGCGAGACCTGATCATCGGTGGCGAGGCCGCAGACCACGCTGGCCGGGCTGACCTGTGCGCGCCGGGCCACGTACAGGGTGCGGCCGGCCACCCGGACGTGGCTGGGCGCGGGCTCCCCCAGGGCGGCGGCCACGAACGCGGGTGCCGCCATCGAGGGCTTGGAGAGCACGGCGCAGTCGGGGAAGAACCCCCGCATCCGCTCCCCGAGCCCGGTGTTCGTCACGGCCACGACCAGCCGGAGCCCGGGGCTGAGTTCCTGGGCGCGGAGGGCGGCATGGAAGTTGTGCAGGTCGTCCTCGCCCAGGATGGCCAGCGCCTGCGCGGATCCGACCTGGGCGTCGGTGAGCGCGCCGGCGTCGAGCCCGGGCCGCTCCACGATCCGGACCCTGGGCAGCCGGGCGATGTGCGGCGCCTGCCCGCCTTCCCGCGACGGGACCAGCGCGGTCACCCGCCTGCCATAGGTGGTCGTGAGCTCCTGTACGACCCGCCGGGCGAGGGCGTCATCCCCGGCGACGATGAAATGATCACGGCGTCCTGCGAGGCGGGGAACCGACGGCACGGGGTGATGATAACTGCCGATACCCGGGCATCCGGGGCCGCCGGCCGACAGGTCCTCGCCACCTGCGGAGGTATTCTCCGAATGAGGGTGCCCGGCCGTGGAACCCGCCAGGCGCGCTCACGACGGGGGTAGGCGTGGGGAGGTTCCGGGATGGCATCCGACGGCGTGATCCGTGCTTCGGACTCTGACCGCGAGCGGGTGGTAACCATGCTCCGGGACGGCTTCGCCGCTGGGCGGCTGACGCTGGCCGAATTCGACCAGCGTTCCACCGCCGCCTTCGCCGCCCGCACCTGGGGCGAGCTGCGGGAACTGGTCAGCGACCTGCCCGGCGAGCCGGGACTGGGGGCCGACCTGCCCGCCGCCCGGCGGCATGCCGTCAGCGGCGTCGCGGGCGGCGCCGGGCCGGTCGCCGGCCGCCCGGGCTGGTCCGGGCAGGGCAGCGGCCCGGACGGGATGGCCCGGCTGATCCCGGCCCTGCCGATCGCCCTGGTGTGGCTGGCGATAAGCCTCACCGCGCACAGCCCGATCGCGTTTATCCCGATCTTGCTGCTGGTGCTGGCGGGGCTGCGGTTCGCGGGCGGGACCCGGCGTCACCCGGGCGGGCCGGGGCGGCGGTGACCGGGCCGGAGATACCGGGCCGGCGGTCACCGGGCGGCGGTCACCAGGCCCGCGGTCACCGGGCCCGCGGTCACCAGGCCGCGGCGGCGGTCAGGGGGTCCCGAGCAGCTCGTAGAGCGGATCGGGAACGGCTGGCGGCAGGTCCGAGGTGAGCAGCTCCAGCCAGCTGGCGCGGACCGGCCCGAGCCCGAACCCGGCCACCGCCTGCTCCCGCGCCCGGCGGCCGGCGGCGGCCCAGGCGTCTTCGGGCAGGTCCGCGATCGCCTCCGCCATCTCGGCCGGCGTGCGGTGGATCCATTCCTGCTGATACGTGGTCTCGGCGCCCGGCCAGTGCCGCACCACCGGCACCGCGCGGGACGCCATTCCCTCGGCCGGCGCTACGTGGAAACTCTCGTCATCGCTGGTGGACAGCACGAACCCGACCCGGCGGAGCCAGCCGGGCACGTCCGGCCCGGCCTCGTCGAACACGACCGCGTCGCGGAGCAGCGGTGACCGCTGGATCCGCCGCAGGGCCTCGGTGTAGGAGTCGCGCTCGGCCGCCTTCCGCCACACCCACCAGTGCTCCCAGGGCATGGCCGACTTGATGAACAGCTGGTAGCGGTCGTCCTGGCGGCGCAGCTCGGCCAGCACGTCCAGGGCCAGGTCGAGGCGCTTGCGGGACGGCACGATGCCCACCAGGCCGAGGTTGAACCGGGCGCCCGGCAGCTTCGGGCGGTCCAGCTGGTCGGTGTCGAGCGCGTTCGGGATCGCGGTCACCTTCCCGGCAGGCCACCCGGTCCGCTGCCGGCTCAGCCGCGCGTAGTGCCTGCTGACGCAGACCACCTGGTCGATCGCCTTGATGTTGACCAGGTTCGCGTAGCCGGACGACAGCTCGAACCGGTGCAGCCGGACCAGCAGCCGGGAGCCCCGCCGCTTGTGCCGCGAGTACCAGACCGCGTTCGGGCCGCACCATTCGCAGATGACCACGTCCGCCCACCGGGCCAGCTCGGCGCTGCTGCCCGGGTCGTGCTGGCCGAGCCCGGCCCACTGGTCGACCCGCACCTCCAGGCCCGGCACCCGGCGGAAGTACTCCATCAGGTAACCGAAGAACTTCAGGTCATGGCCGGCCACGACCACCCGCAGCGGTCCGCCGCCCGGCCGGGCCGGCACCGCCGGGCGGGGGAAGGCGCGGGCGAGGTAACCGCGCAGCCGGCCGGCCGCCGCATCGAGGGTGAACCGGCTCGCCGCGGCCGACGTGCGGGCCGCCGCCAGCCGGGCCGCCGCCGGGTCGGCCACTGCCCGCGCCGCCACGTCGGCGACATCCGCCAGGGTCGCGGCGAACAGCGGGTAGTCGGCCCCGAGCAGGTCCTCGTGCATGGCGGTCCGGTTCAGGATCACCGGCAGCCCGAGCAGGCCGAACTCCAGCACCTTGGTGGACAGCTCCAGGCTCGCGTCCATGCTGGGATGGCGCCAGCTGAGCCCGATGTCACAGCCGGCCGCGATGGCCATGGCCCGCTGCCGGGACTGGCCGCCGTGCCAGCTCACCCCGCCGCCGCGCGGCTCGCCCGGCGTGCCGAGCGCCGCCCGCATCCGGGCCGCGTAGCCGGGATCGGCCGGGTCGTCGTGGATCTTGTCGCCGACCAGGTGGACTTCGGCCGGCACCCCCCGGGACGCCAGCAGCCCTGGCAGCTGGGTCATCTCGTAGGTGTTCCAGCGGGGCGCGAACTTCCCGGTGTAGACGAGGCGCAGCGGGCCCTCCCGGCGCCCGTCCGGCGGCCGGGCCGGGTCCGGGCCGCCCGCCTCCTCCCGCGGCGGGACGATGGGCGGCAGCAGCACGCACTTGCCGGCGGCGGCCGGAATGCTCCCAGTCAGGAACGAGCGCAGCTCCTCGGTCTGACATAGCAGGAACGCCGACGCCTCGGCGACCCGGCCGAGCTCGGCGGCCCGCTGGTCGGACAGGTCGGGGACCGACTGCGGGATGTCGGTGAGATAGGCCCAGATCCTGCCGTCGAACGAACCGTCGGCGGTGACCCGGGACACCACCCGCCAGCCGCGCAGCACGATCAGGTCATAGCGGCGGCGTTCGTCCAGGGCCGTGAGCACGGCGGAGGCCTGGGCAGGCGTGAGGCCGCGCGGCGCCCTTTCTGGGCCGCGGCCCCCCAGCACCCCGCCGGGCGGGCCCGCGCCCGGGACCAGTCCCTCGGCCTGCGGCTGGCACACGGTGACGCCGTCGGCAGTCAGCAGCGGGCCGAGCAGCCGGCTGGTCCGGACCGGCGCCTTCAGCACCAGCGTGACCGCGCAGCCGGCTAGCGCGAGCGCCTGGACCACGGACTGCAGCCAGACGGCGGAGCCGTCGATGAGGTTCAGGTCGATGTCGCCGTACACGAGCGCGACCGGTCGGGCGTCCGGGCCGGCCGGCCGGCTGGCGGGCGCGGCCCCGGCCGTGGTCATGCCGGGTCTCCGACGGTCAGCGTCCGCAGCCCCCGCGCCCCCCAGTCCGGGACCGGCGGCGCGCCCGGGGCCAGCAGGTCCTGCCGGGCCAGCGCGGGGGCAGCGGCCTGGTAGCGGTAGCCCGGCCAACCCCGGAAGCCGACCGCGTCGGCCCGCGAGCATTCCCTGGCGCACGCGAGGTCCAGCAGGTACCAGCAGGACGGCTCGGGCCCGGGCGGCCAGGGGGCCAGCCACGGCGAGCGGGCCGCGGCTGCCGCGGCCGCCGGGCCAGCGGCGGGCGTGATACTGATCTCGGTTCCGGCCGCCGCCAGCGGCCGGAGCGCGGTCATGACGGCGCGGTGCTGCCGGTGATCGCCGGCGGCCACTGACACCACCACCTCGGCCGGCCGCAGCCGCTGCCGGGCCAGGGCGGCGGCGAGCATTCCGGCCTGCCCGGGATCCGCCAGTTCGGCCAGGACACCGAGCTGGCGGCCGGGGACCGCGCGGCTGGGGTCGCCGGACGCGC
>DASQSC010000443.1:0-2099 GCA_035642555.1 Streptosporangiaceae bacterium
ACGTAGCAGGGGGCGTGGGAGAACACGGCGTTCTGGCCGCAGTGGTCGAAATGCAGGTGAGTGTTGATCACCAGCCCGATGTCACCGGGCGTGAGGTCCAGCTCGGCCAGCGCGTCGGCGGCCGAGCGGTTGACGACCCGCCAGTCGTCGAGCATTTCGGCCGGCCCGCCGACGCCGGTGTCCACGAGCACCGCCCCGCCCGGATGGGTGACCACGAAGCCGTGGACCGGCCACCTCCGGCCGTCGACCCCGCGCAGGCTCGCCAGGTGCAGCCGCTTGACCTCAAGTGACATGGCGCCTCCATTGTCCGCCTGAACCCTAGTGTCCGCCGGACGGCTCAGGGTGTCAGGCCGAAGCTGGGCAGGCACGGCTCCAGGCCGGTGATCTCGACCGGCACCGACCGGTGCGCCTGCCAGGCGGCGCGGTCGATCCGCTGCCGGATGCCCCGCACCGCCCGCCCGCGCACCACGTACCGCTCGATCCCGTCCTCGGCATAGCCGAGCTTGCGTGACACCGCCAGCGACGCGAGGTTGTCCGCGTGCGCCGCTGATACCGCGTACTCGGCGCCGAGCCCTTCGAACGCCAGGTGCAGCACGGCGGCACGCATCTCGGTGCCGATGCCCCGGCCCTGGTGACCGAGCCCGAGCCAGGAGCCGGTCGTCACCTCCCGGGTCACGGCGAAGTCCCGGGCTTCCATCCCCTGCGTCCCGGCGATCACGCCGTCCACCGCGGTCACCAGGTTGAGCGACCAGTCGGCCGGCTCCCAGGACGCCCACTTCGCCCAATGGAACTGCAGCGTGCCGCGCGCCCGCTCGGCCGGGGGCGCGTCGGTCCACGCCACCGCGAACGGCTGGATGGCCGGGTCGTGCACGCCCCCGGCAGCGAGCGCGGCCAGCTCATCCAGGTCGCGCAGGCTCGGCCAGCGCAGCTCCAGCCGCGGCGTGCGCAACCGGAGCCCGGACAGCGGCCAGTGCGGTGAACTCATGCCCGAGATTGTCGGGACCCCGGCGGCTCCCTGGCAACGCAATAAACGGCTCAGGCCGGCATTGCGGCGGCCGTCTGGCAGGTGCGGAAGCGGCTGAGGACCAGGGCGGCGATGGCCGGATGGTCTCCCAGCGGTTCCGAGACCCAGGCCGCCGCGCTGGCCAGCAACTGGTCGTGGAACAGGCCGGGGGCCAGCAGGTAGGTGGCTACCGCGACCGGCCCGTCAGCCGCGGCCGACAGCGCGTCCACCGCCTCGGCCACGGTCGGCCTGGCGGCCGATACGTAGGCAGCCATCACCGGCGCCCGGAGCCGGATCGACAGCAGCGCCGCCTGCAGGCGGGTGTCCTCGGCCGCCCGGGGGTCGCGGGAGCCGGCGGCGGCGAGCACCACCGGTGTCCCGGCGGGCACCCGCGCCGCCGCCAGCCGGCCGGCCAGCACCGGGACCAGCGCCACGTCGGGGCCGAGCGGGGCCGCGGCCGGTACTCCGGCCCGGTCGGCAGCCTGCCCGATGTCCTCGCTCAGGTGGTACCCCGGCGCCAGCAGCAACGGCACGATGGCGACCCGGCTACGGCCGGCGTCGGCCACCGCCCGCGCCAGCGACCCGGCCAGGCCGGGCGCGGCGTTTTCCAGGAACGCGGCCCGTACCTCGATGCCGGGCGCCAGCTCGGCGGTCTGCCTGGCCAGCGCCCGGATGCGGCGCTGGGCGGCAGGGTCGCGGCTGCCGTGCGCGACCGCCAGCAGGATGGGCCGCTGGCCCGCGCCGGAGTCGGTGGTCATGACGTGGCCAGCAGTTCCCGCAGCCGGACCACCTCGCCGACGACCACCACCGCGGGCGGCCGGACCGCCTGCGCCTGCGCGTCGGCGGCGACCGAGTCCAGGGTGGAGACCAGCACCCGCTCGGTGACGGTGGTGCCGTCGCTGATCACCGCGACCGGGGTGCTGCCCGGCCGGCCGCGCTTGATCAGCTCGCCGGAGATCTGGCTGAGGCGGCCCACGGCCATCAGCAGCACCAGGGTGCCGGGGCCGGTGGCCAGGCCGGCCCAGTCGACCGTGGAGCCCGGGTGGGACGGGTCCAGGTGCGCGGACACGACCGCGAAGTCCTGCGTGACGCCGCG
>DASQSC010000444.1:0-4594 GCA_035642555.1 Streptosporangiaceae bacterium
ACCGGGGCGTGCGCGGCCTGCCTCGCGGCCATCGCGGTGGCGGTCTGGTTCATCACCGGTCAGCGCAGCGACGGCGCCGACAGCCCCGGCGGTACCGGCGGCCCGGGCGGGCAGGCGCGGGCCAGCGCGGCCGCCCCGGCCCGGCCCTCCCCCGCCGCCAGCATCCCGGCAGCCATGGCGGGTGCCTGGTCCGGGAAGGTGCACCAGGCCAATCCCGAGCTCTCGGTGCCGGTGCGGATCACGCTCACCGCCGGGGCGGCCGCCGGCAAGATCAGCTATCCCACGCTGGGCTGCTCCGGGCGGCTGCAGCCGGTGCCGGCGGCCGGAACCGGAACCGGGACCGGGACCGGGACCGGGCTGACGCTGCACCAGGCCATCGACGCCGGCCGCCAGGACTGCGGCGACGGCACGGTCACGCTCACCGGGCGGCCGGGCCGCCGGCTCCGGTTCAGCTACGTCCCCGCCGGCGGCGGCACCGGCCCGGCCGGGATCCTGACCCGCCGTTCCTGACCCGCCGGCGACAACCCGGCGCCGGTCCTTACCGGCCGCTCCTTACCCCCGGTCCTGACCGGGACGCCGGGAGCTTCCTGGCCTCAGGACGCGTCCCGCTCCGGGTCCAGGCTTGCCAGCAGCTCGTGCAACTGGCCGAACAGGGCCGGCTCGGCGACGATCACCAGCGACGGGCTGGGCGGTTTGCCCCCGAGACCGCCCAGCCGGGCGCCGGCCTCGGTCGAGACCAGGCCGCCTGCGGCGTAGTCCCAGTAGTTGACGCCGCGCTCGTAGAAGGCGTCCACCCGGCCGGCGGCCAGGGAGCACAGGTCCACCGCGCAGGAACCGCCGCGCCGGATGTCCCGGACCCGGGGCAGCACCGCCGCGGCCACCTCGCCCTGCACCCGCCGCCGCCCGGCCGCGTACCCGAACCCGGTGGCGACCAGCGCCTCCGCCAGCGGCACGCCGGTGTTGCAGCGGAGCCGGACCGGCGCGTCGCTCCCGGCCCGGAGCCAGGCGCCGCCGCCCCGGACGGCGGTGAACAGCTCCCCGTGCCGCGGCACGGTGACCGCTCCGGCCACGATCTCGCCGTCCGCCTCGGCCGCGATGCTCACCGCCCAGTCCGGCAGCCCGTAGAGGTAGTTCACGGTGCCATCGAGCGGGTCGACGATCCAGCGGACCCGGCCCTGGCCGGACTCGCCGCCTTCCTCTCCCAGGACGGCGTCGCCCGGCCTGGCCGTGAGCAGGCGGGACCTGATGAGCCGTTCCGCGGACTGATCCATCTCGGTGACGATGTCGGTCGGGGACGACTTGGTGGCCGCCACGTCCGGCCGGCCCAGCGGGCCCGCCGGGCGCTCGCCCGCCAGCATCCGGCCCGCCTCGGTGGCGGCCGTCACCGCCAGGTCCAGCAGCGCCGCCGGATCGGCACCGGCTGACCGGGAACCGGCCGGATCCGGGCCGTCCGGACGGTAACGGGGCTGGCCGGGGGACGTCACGCCGGCCGGCAGCAGTCGGCCGGGCAGAAGTCAGGGCCCGGCGGCATGGTCCCCAGCGCCGGCCGGGGAGAGCCGGCCCGCATCCGCTCGGTCACCAGCTCGGCGACCATCGAGACGAACCGCGGGTGGGCACCGGGGGTGGCAGCGCGGGTCATCGGCAGGCCCAGCCTGCGGGCGGTGGCCGCGGCCTCAACGTCCAGGTCGTACATCACTTCCAGGTGGTCGGACACGAACCCGGCCGGTATCACCACTGCCCCCGGCGCGCCCGCGGCCGCCAGCTCGCCCAGGTGATCGCCTACGTCGGGGCCCAGCCACGGCACCGAGGGCGGGCCGCTGCGGCTCTGGTAGACCAGGCGCCACAGCCGCTCCCCGCCGCCCGCAGCCCGGACCCGCTCGGCGATCAGCCGCGCGGCCTCGGTCAGCTGCGCCTCGTACAGGCCGCCCCGGGGCCCGCTGGCGGCCGCCATCGTGGCGGGAATGCTGTGCGCGGTGAACACCAGGTGCGCCCCGGCAGCCGCGACCGCCGGCAGCTGGCCGATCGCCTCCATGGCCGCCTCGGCGAACGGCTCGATGTACCCGGGATGGTTGAAGTAGTGCCGGATCTTGTCGATGACCGGCGCACCGGAGCCCGCCTGCTGCCGCGCCCGCTCGATGTCGTCAAGGTACTGCCGGCAGCTGGAAAAGGACCCGTACCCGGAGGTCACGAACGCGATCGCGCGGCGCACTCCGTCGCCGGCCATCCGGGCGATGGTGTCGGCCAGGAACGGGTGCCAGTTGCGGTTCCCCCAGTACGCGGGCAGATCGACCCCGCTGGCGGCGAACTCCTTGCCGATCGCGGCGAGCAGGTCGCGGCACTGCTGGTTGATCGGGCTCACGCCGCCGAACGCCTGGTAGTGCTCGGCAACCGCGGCCAGCCGCTCGGGCGGCACCTGCCGGCCGCGGGTCACGTTCGACAGGAACGGGAGCACCTCGCCCGGTCCCTCCGGCCCGCCGAAGGACACGAGCAGGAACGCGTCGTAGTCCGGCATGGCACCCATCCAACCGCATGCTCGCCGCTGCCGTGCCCGCCCGCCGCCCCGTCAGGGCTCCAGTCGAGATCGGCTGAGGGCTAGCCGTACTGCTGGGCGTACTGGCGGGCGAGGGCGAGGACCTCGCTCACGTACCAGTTCGCGTGGTTGTAGGCGAAGATGGCCCCCGGCAGGCCGCCCCGTGCGCTGGCGCCGGACGCGCACAGCAGCCGGGCCGCCGACGGGACCGCGTCGTAGGGATCCATGATGTCCGGCGGGCCCGAGTCGCCGAACGCGCTGATGCCCCACCGCTGCCAGGTGGACGGCAGGAACTGCATCGGCCCGAGAGCGCCCGCGCTGGAGGGGCCCGGGTTGGCGCCGTCGCCGCTCTCGATCTGCCCGATCGCCGCCAGCACCGTCCACGACAGCCCGGGGCAGTACCGGGCCGCCGATTCCCGGAACAGCTCCAGGTAGCTGCCCGGCTTGCCGGGCGAGGTGGCCTGGTCCACCGGGAGTTCCTGCTGGCGCACGTCCGTGACCACGGAGCTTTGGCCAGCGACCGCCCGCACGTGGCGGGTGAGCGCGGCCATGGCCACGCCCGGCGCGCTGATCAGGGCGGCGACGTTATGGATGAGCCCGAGCCCGGCCGAGGCGCGCTTGCTCACCAGCAGGTCCATGCCGGCGACTCCGAGCTGGGCCGAGCCGCTGAACGCGAGCTCGGCCGGCGCGGCTCCCAGCAGCCGGTAGGTGTGGCCTTGCCGCAGCCGGAGCAGTTGCCGCGCATGCCCGGAGGCCACGAACTGATGCCGGTCCAGGGAGGACCACAGCCGTTCGTCTGATGCCGTCCGCAGCGGGGTCCAGGAGCGGAATACCTGCGGGTCCACGCCGAGCAGGTTCACTTCCCGGCCATTGGCCTTGATCCTGGCACCATCCACGGCGATCACCCGCCGGACGCCGGGCAGCTTGTCCAGCCGGGCGACCTGCTGCTGACTCAGGCCTGACGGCTGGGTGACGACCACGTCCGGCAGGAAGATCTGGTGGAAGGCCGGCCCTTGCGCCACCGCATCGGTCGCCGGCCCAGCCGAGTCACCGGGCGGGTGCGGGAAGATCTGGCCGGCCCCCGCCAGCACGGCCACCGCGCCGAGGGCGGCACCGCCCCGCCAGCGCCTGCTCACGATACCCAGCACCCCCGCCGCGGAAAGGGCGGTGCAGGCGAGGCGGAGCAGTCGTCTCATCGTGCTGACACCATAACCTGCGGCTGACTCGCCACAGCAGTGCCGCGGCGCAATTTGCCCGGGCAAGTGGCTCCGGCAGGTAGGCGATCACGACCCTGGCGTAATACCCATCTAGCCGGGCCGGACAGTGACGAGCCCCGGTCCCGCTCCGGTTCAGGGCCACCCGGTACGGTCTTCCGGGAGGTCACTGCGGATGAAACGGGCCAGGATTGGCAAGGCCCTGGCCCGCGTTCCGTACCTGGAGATCCTGCGGCTGCCCGGCGCGCTCGGATTCTCGCTGGCCGGGTTCTTCGGCCGGATGCCAATGTCCATGTTCGGACTGGGCACGGTGCTGCTGGTGGCGGCGGTCACCGGCAGGTACGGCGTGGCGGGGCTGGTGGCGGCGGCCGGATCGGTGGGATACGCGGGGTGCGCGCCGCTGGCCGCCCGGCTGTCCGACCGGCTCGGCCAGGACCGGGTGCTCGGCCCGCAGGCAGCCGTGTTCGGCACCGCCACGGTGGGCTTCGTCGCCGCTGCCCAGGCCCGGGCCCCGCTCTGGGTGCTGCTGATCACCGGGGCGCTCGCTGGCGCCACCATGCCGTCGCTGGGACCGATGGTGCGCTCCCGGTGGGGCACGCTGCTGTCCGGCTCGGCGCGGCTGCACACCGCGTTCTCGCTGGAGTCGGTGGCCGATGAGATGATCTTCGTCATCGGCCCTGCGCTGGTGACGCTGCTGGCCACCGACGTGCACCCGGCGGCCGGGGTGACCGCCGCGATGCTGCTGTGCGTGACCGGGACCGCGGCGTTCGCAGCCCAGCGCCGGACCCAGCCGCCGCCGGCCGGGCACCCCCGCCGCCGTCCCCCCGGCGCCGGGCTGCCGGCCGCCGGG
>DASQSC010000445.1:0-9355 GCA_035642555.1 Streptosporangiaceae bacterium
GCCCGGCCGCGATGCTGTGGTCGGAGGGGAAGCCGTTGTCGCGGGCATGCCCGAACAGCGGGTGCAGCCCGGGGTTCTGCACGAACGGCCGCGGGTCGGCGTGCACCTTCCCGGCGATCACGAGGAACGCCAAGCCCAGGACCAGCCCGATCACGGCAGCGCCGCCCAGCTGGACTTTGCCGGCCCGGTCCTCGCCGAGCAGCCAGAACACGGCGAACCCTGCCACCATGACGAACAGCAGGTACTGGGCGGCAAACACGAGCACGGAGTCCACCCACAGCATTATCCAGCCAGTCGCCGGGCGTTCATACACTGACCACTAACTCGTAACCCGCAGTTGGCCTCCAGATTGCCCGGGGCGCGCGGTAGGTTCAGCGGGCTTGCCGGGACCACTGATGGCTAAAAGGCCATCCATCCGCCATCGACCATGAGGGTCGCGCCGCTGATATAGGTGGCGTCATCCGATGCCAGGAAGGCGACCGCCGCAGCGACATCGCGGGGCTCGCCGAACCGCGCGAACGGGGTCCGCGACCGGGCGTAGGCGGCCGTCGTCTCGTCCTGGCTGAGATCACCCGGCGTGCCGGTGACCACCTTGCCCGGGGCGACGCCGTTGCACACGACGCCGTCACGGCCATGCTCGACCGCGATCTGGCGGGTCAGCTGCAGCAGCCCTGCCTTGCTCACCGCGTACGCGGCGTGGCCCGGCGCCCCGACCAGGCCGTGCTGGGAACATATGTTCACGATCCGGCCCCTGCTCCCGTCCCGAGCCGGCTGCGACAGCATCTGCCGGACCGCTGCCCGGCAGAGCATGAACGGTCCCCGGAGATTGACCGCCATGATCGCGTCGAAATCCCGGTCCTCGGTGCCGAGCAGCGGCTTGGAGTGAGTGCCCGCCAGCGCGGCGTTGTTAACCAGGACATCGAGTCGTCCCGTGCGCGCCGCGGCCTGCGTGACAAGCCGGTCGCAATCCTCCCGCACTGACACGTCCGCAGCGACGTACTCGCACGCGCCGCCGCTGCCCCGGATGAGGTCGTCAGTGGGCTCACCGCCGGTGAGCGGCTCCCGGCGGATGTCGGCGAGCAGTACCCAGCAGCCCTCCGCGGCGAGCCGCACCGCGATCGCCCGCCCGATCCCGGACGACGAGCCTGTGACGACAGCAGAACGCGTCACCCGCTGAGCATACCGACAGCCGTATGCTCGCCTCATGGGCGTGGCGTTCGTGGCGCATTGCCTGCTGAATCAGAATTCCAAGGTGGGCGATGGGGCGCATTGCGCCGGCGTGTACTCCCCCATCGTGGACGTGCTGCGCGACAAGGGCTGGCGCATCGAGCAGATGCCCTGTCCCGAGCTCGCGTTCGCGGGGCTGAACCGGTTCTGGGCGGTGCGGGAGCAGTATGACACCGCGGCGTTCCGGCGGCACTGCCGCCGGCTGGCCGTCGCAGTGGCCGGCGCCATCGCAGCCCGCGTCCGGCAGGGCGAGGACGTCGTCCTGGTCGGCGTCGAGGGAAGCCCGTCGATGGGCGTGACCATCACCAGTTCCGATCCGGAGCGCGGCGGCAGGCCGGCCTGGCCGGACGGCTCACCCGAGCTCACCAGCGGCGAGGGCATCTTCGTGGAGGAATTGCACTCCGAGCTTGACCGCCGCGGCATTGCCTTCCTGGTGGCGGGTGAACGGCATGCGATCCCCGGATTCGAGGAGGCAGACCAGCGGACCCGGCTCGAGTCGGTGCTGGAGCGCGGCGATGCGTGACGCCCGTTCCTACCGGATCGCGCTGGTGGCGGACTGCTATGTGAACCCGGCGCCAGGCCAGCTCGACGGGCTGGCCGTGCTCGCGGCGGCGGGCTGGGGCGTGATGCAGCTTCCCGCCGACGACTACCCGGCCGAGGTCGCGCAGCAGCTGCTGGCCGGGATTGCGGAACAGGTGGAGGAGTTCTCGCGGCACGGCTACACGTTCGTGCTCGTCGGCGAGCGCGACGGGCTTGCAGCGGCGCTGGCGCAGGCAGGCCTCGCGGTGCCCGACCGCATCGCGCCGGCCAGCGCTGACGAGCTGGCCGGGTTCCTGGCACTGCGTTACAGGCAGGACCCGGCGGGGGGCGCCGGTCGCGGGGTGACCGGATCGAGATGATGGGCCCGCCCCGCCCGGACGACCAGGCGGGGGACGGCAAGGGCCGCCACGACCTCGGTGTCACCGGCCCCGTCCGGCAGCGCCCACTCGCCGGCACGCAATTCGACGCCGGTCAGATCGGCGGCGGAGCCGGGCGCCAGCGAGCCCAGCTCCCCGGCACGCCGGATGGCGGCCGCCGGCGCGCAGGTCGTCGCCCTGATCACCTCGGCCAGGCTCATCCCGCAGTGAATCAGCTTGGACAGCGTCGTCGCCTGGTCGTACACGGGTCCCGCGACGTTGTGCGCGTGCAGGTCGCTCGACACGGTGTCAGGCGGGAAGCCCTGCGCGATGGCGGCCCTCGCCACGCGGTAGGCGAAGCTGCCAGCGCCGTGGCCGACGTCGAAGACAACCCCGCGCGCCCGGGCCCGGGCGGCCGCCGGTTCCAGGCGGCCGTCCGGGGCGAGGATGCCGCCCTCGCTGGCATGGAAGCAATGCGTGACGATGTCGCCCTCGCCCAGCTGCGGGAGCAGCCAGCTGAGGGGCCTGCGCATGTCGATGATGTGCACCATCAGCGGCAGGCCCAGCTGCCCGGACGCCTGCCGGGCGAGGCGCAGCGCCGGCTCCGGGTCGTTGCCCACCATCTGGTACCCCAGCCGCACCTTCACGCCGACGATCACATCCGGATGCTCGCGAGCCCGCCCGATGGCCTGCGCCGGAGAGGCCCACCGGAGGTCTTCAAGCTCGCCCACCAGGTTGGTGATCATCCCCTGGACGGCGACGTGGAGGAACGCGAAAATCCGGGTCTGGGCGCGCTCGATGACGAAGCGCCGGAACCCTGGGAACGTCTGGGCGCCCGCTGAGCCGGCGTCGACCGCGGCGGTGACGCCACGGCGCAGGCAGTTGGCGTCCGGGTCGATGCCGTAGTGCGAGACACCGTGATAGAGGTGCGTGTGCAGGTCGACCAGGCCCGGCACCAGCACCAGGCCGCTGGCGTCGATCGTCTCCGCAGCCTGCCCGTCGTCACCCGGCGCGGTGAGGCGGCCGCCGCTGATGGCAACGCTGAGCCGGTCGTCGATCCCCCGGCCGGGATCGACGACCCGCCCCCCGGTGATGGCGAGATCTGGGATGGCGGGATCGGTCATGGCAGCAGCCCGGCGGGCAGCCGGGCCAGCGTCGCGGCGAACGCCGCCACCGTCCGGTCGACGTCCCGCTCGGTGTGGGCTGCGCTGACGAAACCGGATCCGTGGAAGAGGTGCACGCCTTCCAGCAGCATGCCGGTGTGCAGTTCGGCGGACAGTTCCGGGCTCATCCCGGCGGCCTTCAGCGCCTCCAGGCTGGCCTGCTCCGGCTCCCCCGCATGGCCGATCAGCAGGTGGAAGGTCGAGCTCTCGCCATAGGCACGCCCGGGCACGCCGGCTTCGGCGAGGACGGACGTCAGCCCGGCCCGCAGGCCGGCGGCGAGCCGGGCCGCGCGGCGCTGCGGCTCTCCCGAGCGGCACTCGCGCAGCGCGGCGATACCGGCAGCGGCCGAGATGGGGTGGGCGTTGTGGGTGCCGGGGTGGGCGACCCGGAGCGGATCATCGCCGGCGCGCGAGAGGTGCCCCAGCAGATCGGCCCGGCCGGCCACGGCACCGCCCGGCATCCCGCCGGCCAGGATCTTCCCCAGCGCCGTGAGGTCGGGGGTCACCCCGGCCACGGCCTGTACGCCCCCGGGGGACCAGCGGAAACCGGAGACGACCTCGTCGAAGACCAGGATCGTCCCAGCGGCCCTGGTCAGCTCGCGCACCGTGGCGAGCAGCCCGGCAGGCAACGGCACCGTTCCCCATGCCGCGCCCGACGGCTCGAGGATGACGGCCGCCACGTCGCCGCCGCCGAGCACATCCGCTAGCGCCTGCGCATCCGCTGGCACCACGGTAACCACCTGCCCGAGCACGTCGGGGACGCCGGCCGTGTCCGGGCCGCGGAACGGCGGGTCGGTACCGAAACAGACCTGGTCGTGCCAGCCGTGGAAATGACCGGCCAGCTTCACGATCCGCTCCCGGCCGGTTGCCGCCCGCGCGAGGCGCAGCGCGAGCAGGGAGGCTTCCGTGCCGCTGGCGGTGAAGCGGACCAGTTCGGCGGAAGGCACCAGGTCCACGATCAGCTCGGCCCACTCGCATTCCAGCTCATGACATGCGCCCGGGTGGAACGCCTGGGTCGCCTGCTGCCGCACGGCCGCCACCACCGGCGGGGCGCTGTGACCCAGCAGCAGGGCACCGTGGCCCATCACGTAGCAGACGAGCTCATGACCGTCGAGATCCCACTTGTGCGAGCCCTCGGCGCGCGCCACGGCCACCGGGAACGGCTCTGCCCGCCGCACATCATGGGTGACGCCCCCGGGCAGCACGCGGCGCGCCCGCTGCGTAAGGGATTTCGAGCCCGGATTCGCAGCGGCCCACGCGTCGGTGCGCGCAATCAGCGGAGCGGTGCCGGAGATCTCATTCTGCCCTGCTGCCATGGCGTCAGTCTGCCGTCGCACCGCCGCCGCCATCACGGCCGGGGGGCGTTTCTCAGCCGGGCGCCATGTCGACGAATCGGCTGTAATGGCCCTGGAATGCCACGGTGACCGTGGCTGTCGGCCCATTCCTGTGCTTGGCGACGATCATGTCCGCTTCGCCTGCGCGGGGCGACTCCCGCTCGTAGGCGTCCTCCCGGTGCAGCAGGATCACGACGTCCGAGTCCTGCTCGATGCTGCCCGATTCGCGTAGATCTGAGAGCAATGGGCGTTTATCGTTCCGTTGTTCTGGTCCGCGGTTGAGCTGGGAGATGGCGATCACCGGGACGTCGATCTCCTTGGCGAGCAGCTTGAGCGACCGCGACATCTCCGATACTTCCTGCTGCCGGTTCTCGATCCGCCGCGGCGAGCTCATGAGCTGCAGGTAGTCGACGATGATGAGCTTGAGGTCCTGCCGCTGCTTGAGGCGGCGGCACTTGGCCCGGATCTCCATCATCGACATGTTCGGCGAGTCGTCGATGAACAGCGGGGAGTCGACCACTTCGCTCATCCGGCGGGCCAGCCGGGTCCAGTCCTCCTCGCCCAGCTGCCCGGTCCGCATCGAGTGCAGCGGCACCCGCGCCTCGGCCGACAGCAGCCGCATAGTGATCTCGTTGCGGCTCATCTCCAGGCTGAACATCACCGTCGCCAGCCCGTTCTTCACCGCCGCCGCCCGCGCAAGATCCAAGGCCAGCGTCGAATTGTGCGTAGGGATCATGCTGCGACCGGCCAGGTACAGGCGATCGGCGCTGTCCACCTGCACGCACCGGACCGGCACGGACGGGACCGGGCGGACATCGGTGATGTAACGCCACCGGGTCCGCTGCGGCCGATGCCGGAGCCGTTCCTTCTGCAGCAGTTGCTTGCGGCTCAGCCGGAACACCTCGTCCGGCGTGGTGAAGTTGACCATGAAGCAGGTCGACGAGGCCTCGCTGCGGCCCTTGACACGCTTCGTAGTCACCGTGCACCGGTAACCCAGGCTGTAGATCAGCTCGCGGACATCCTCGGCCAGCCGCCGGTTCGTCACAGCGAACTGGACTCCGCCGGTCCCCGTGACGGTGCCATCGGTGTCCAGCATTCCCGCAAGCAGTGCCCGGCGCTGCGCGACCGACGCGCGCAGGTAGCTCGCGGGAATGTGCTTGTTATGGAGGACCCCCAGCGTCCGCAGCTCCGCCTGCACGGTGCCATGGGCCTTCCAGCACCGCAGGCACAGGCCGGAACTGGGAAGCTGTCCCGTGGCAGGGCCGTCGCACCGCCGACAGCACGGAGCCGGACTCGGTGGCGACATGAACCTCGCCTTGCCACCGCAAATCCGGCCACAGGTTCGTACCTGGACACTCTTCGGCCGGAACGTGTTGCCGCAGACCACGCAATTCCGCTCAGGTACTGCAGCGATTTCCTCCGGGAATGCCATGCGGTAGATGTGGCGAGCATCCTGCGGGATAACCCGTAGCCCAGACCCCTCGACGTTCATGACGATTTCTGGATCGAATGTTGTGAAACGCGCTGAGGCCGCATGGCCGTCGCCAAGCCAGGCGCCGAGCGCATAAGGAGGAACGGGCAGGTCAGCCTCGGGGAGCTCGATCGGCTGCGGGAGCGGAACGGCATGGTTCGGACGGCGGTCCGCGGTGGGGCAGCGCAGCGTCGCGGCGATCTGCTCGGTGGTGACCGGCTGCGGGAGGACAGGACGGGCATAGTTCTTGCCGAGCCCTCGGGCCTGCGCGTCATACCGGCGCGCTGCCCG
The DNA here is from genome assembly GCA_035642555.1 of Streptosporangiaceae bacterium. Classification (GTDB taxonomy): domain Bacteria; phylum Actinomycetota; class Actinomycetes; order Streptosporangiales; family Streptosporangiaceae; genus JAIRTY01. Next base: position 6,383 of record DASQSC010000445.1, read on the forward strand.
GGTCCATGTCAGCCACTGGTGCTGGGCGTCGGCCACGATCACTTCGCCGTCAGAGAACTCGACCTCGTAGCAGGGACGCCCGTGCATCACCTCGGTGGCCGCGACCACGGTCACCGGGCGGCCGTCCGCCCCGAGCAGCCGGTCGCCGACGGCGACCTCGCCCATGGTCGTCCAGCCCGCCGGGGTGGGCAGCGGGGTGTCCAGCCCCAGCGCCTTGCCGATAGCGGGTCTCGCGGCTATAACGACCATCTGGCCGGCGTGGAGGCCGTTGGTGAGCGAATCGAGGTCAGCGAACCCGGTGGGAACCCCGGTCATCCGGCCGCCGTGCGATCCGATGGACTCGATCTCGTCCAGGGTGCCCGGCATGATCTCGGACAGCGGCAGGTAGTCCTCGCTGACCCGCCGCTCGGTGACGCCGAAGACCTCGGCCTGCGCCCGGTCCACCAGCTCGTCGGCGTCGGCGTCGGGCGCGTACCCGAGCTGCACGATCCGGGTGCCGACCTCGACCAGGCGGCGCAGGATGGCCCGCTCCCGGACGATCCGCGCGTAGTAGCCGGCGTTCGCGGCGGTCGGCACCGACGCCATGAGCGTGTGCAGGTACGGGGCGCCGCCGACGCGGTTCAGCTCGCCGCGCTTGTTCAGCAGGTCGGCGATGGTGACCGCGTCGGCCGGCTCGCCGCGCCCGTAGAGGTCGAGAATGGCCTCGTGCACGAGCTGGTGGGCGGGCCGGTAATAGTCGCCCGGGGAGAGCACCTCCAGCACATCGGAGATGGCGTCCTTGGACATCAGCATGCCGCCCAGCACGCACTGCTCCGCGGGGAGATCGTGCGGCGGGGTCCGTTCGAAATCGGATCCGTGGGGGGCGATCTCTGCGACGCTCACCCGGCACCACCTCCCCCATATTTCGAACGGTCGCCCGGGCTCCCCGGGCCCGAGCCTCTGCCTGCTGTTGTACCGGGCCGGTCTGACAGTTTGCCGGCGGCTCGCCGGGGCGTCCAGCCGGGGTGTGGATAACCCTGTGGGCAGGCTGTGCAGACACGCCGCTCAGCCTGTGCGCAGGGTGGGGACACGGCTGGGGAAACCGTTCCCTGCTGGTCCCGGGGAACGGCTCTGACCTGCGATAAGTAGATCCACCGGCTGTGCAAGGAAAATAGTTCTCGTCCCACATGCCATCCACAGCGGCGGTTGATTATCCACAGCGCGATACCGGCCCGGGACACCCCGCGAGCCCCGGCAGCCAGCCGCTTGTTGCGGGCCGGAAGCGTCGGCCCTGAACCGTTGCCGTCAACATTGCGTAGGTGGAAGAGAACTGCGCGCCAGGCCGGTTCAGTGCCTGGCGAGACTCCATATCAGAAAGGAAGGCACGTGTTCCCTTCCGCACGCCTATCCATTGCGCGCCCGGGCGGCCGTCCGCGCATCTCCAGGGGCGCCCGTCCCGGCGTCAAGGTTGCCGCCGGGGTTGCCGCGGGCGTTGCCGTGACCGTGGCTACCGCAGCCTGCGGCTCCGGTAGCGGTGCAAGCACCAGTTCCGCGCATACCGCGTCGCCAGCATCACGGGCCCCGTCAGCAGCTTCTTCCTCGTCGGCTATGACGCTCGGGGCGCACAGCCTGCCCGCGCAGACACGCCAGACCCTCCCGGCTTTCCCGGCCTTCTATGACGCGCACACCGACGTCGTCGTAGTGACCGACGGGTTCCCGAAGATGGCCGCGACGAGCTTCCGCGCCAACTACGCGCCGTCGCTGTCGGCGGTGCAGGCAGCCTCCCAGCCGGCCTGGTACATCATCCGCGGCCGGGCCGCGCCAGGCCAGAAAGCCGTGCTCGGGTCGGAGCCGGGGGAGAGCGACTACTCACCGCTGTGGCGGACGGACTTCGTCCGGTGGCAGCCTGGCGTCACGCCGAAGGTCCTCACCAGCGACAGCATGATCCTTTCGCTGGCCAAGAAGGGCAAGCTGACGATCACCAGGACCCCCCTGATCGTCAACGCGGCCGTCACTTCGAAGCCGTAGCCGCAAGCAGGCGCCTGCGCCCGGCGGCCGGCCGACTGTCACCCGTCGGCTGCCGGGCGTGCCCGCATAGCGTCCTGATGCCGGCTATGAACGCTCGAACTGCCGCCCCGGCCAGACCCGCCGGGCTCGCCGCCATCATCCCGGGCCACAGGGTGATCGAAGACCGGCTGCCCGGGTCTGTGATCTGGGATGGGACGAAGACCGCTGCTAGGTCCGCGAAGGGACGGCGAGGATGAGCCACTAAATCGCGGTGATCAAGACTCTCCGCGCTCTAGGATTCGAACGTGTGTTTGACCGACGGGGTACCGGCCAGCCGGCTCGCCCGCATCAGCGAGGCCATCGACCAGCTGGCGGCCGATGCCGCCAGCGGCGCGGCGGGCGGGCCGGAGCAACTGGCCCGGCGGCTCGCCGCGATCTGGGAGATGGTGGCCGACGCGGACCCCGGCCTGGCGCGCCGGCTCCGCGGCTACTCGGACGACAGCGAAGACGTCACTGACTCCGAAACCGGCTAACCCGCGCCGGGTGAGCCCAAGCGCAGGGACCGGGTGCCCTGGTAAGCGTCAGCCGCCGCCGGTTACCTCGACGTCGACGCTGGCGGTGTCGGCGGGAATCCATCTGGACCTGTACGTGACCGGGTACCGGACCATCCCGACCATCGGGTGGCTGTTCCTGCTGCAGGTGATCACCGGATTCGCGCTGGCCGTCATCGTGGTGGTGACCCGCAGCCGCCTGGCAGCCGCGGCGGCCGCGGGGTTCGCGCTGGCCACCCTGGGCGGCTACCTGCTGTCGGTATGGGTCGGCCTGTTCGGGTTCAAGGAGGTGCGCACCACGGCAGGTATTGCCGCCGGGGTGATCGAGGTGGCCGCGTTCGCCGCGCTGGGACTGGCCGCCGTGCTCTCCGCTACGGCACGCCCGGCCGCCGGGGATGCCGGTCCCCGCTCCCGGATCCTGGCCAGGATTGAGGCA
>DASQSC010000446.1:0-2551 GCA_035642555.1 Streptosporangiaceae bacterium
CTGGACGCGCTGCGGCAGATGAAGCTGCGCGGCGAGCAGGTGGCCGTGATCCTCGCCGACTACCGGATGCCGGGCATGTCCGGGATCGAGTTCCTCGAGCAGGCGATGGACGTGTACCCGGCGGCCCGGCGGGTGCTGCTCACCGCCTACGCGGACACCGGCGCCGCCATCGACGCGATCAACCTCGTCGATCTGGACCATTACCTGCTCAAGCCCTGGGATCCGCCGGAGGAGAAGCTCTACCCGGTGGTGGACGCGCTGCTGGAGGCGTGGCTGGCGGACGACCACCGGCCGGTGCCCGAGACCAAGCTGGTGGGTCACCGCTGGTCCGCCCGGTCCTATGAGGTCCGCGAGTTCCTGGCCCGCAACCAGGTGCCTTACCGCTGGTACGCGGCTGACGAGCCGGAGGGAGAGCGGCTGCTGGCCGCGGCCCAGGCGGACGGGATGCGGCTGCCGGTGGTGATCACTCCGGACGGCGAGGCCCTGGTGGAGCCGTCCGACCCGGACCTGGCCGGCCGGGTCGGGCTGGCCACCACCCCGTCGGCTAGCTTCTACGACCTGGTGGTGATCGGCGGCGGCCCGGCCGGCCTGGGCGCCGCCGTGTACGGGGCGTCCGAGGGCCTGCGGACCGTGCTCGTCGAGCGCACCGCCACCGGCGGCCAGGCGGGGCAGAGCTCCCGGATCGAGAACTACCTGGGCTTCCCCGACGGGGTGTCCGGCATGCAGCTGACCACCCGGGCGCAGCGGCAGGCGACCAGGTTCGGCGCCGAGGTGCTCACCACCCGGGAGGTGACCGGCCTGGAGGTGAACGGCTCGGCCCGGACCGTGCGGTTCTCCGACGGCGCCACCATCGACGCCCACACGGTCATCCTGGCGACCGGGGTCTCCTACCGGCAGCTGGCCTGCCCCGGGCTGCCCGAGCTGACCGGCCGCGGCGTCTTCTACGGGTCGGCCATGACCGAGGCCGCGAGCTGCGCCGACCAGGACGTCTACATCGTCGGCGGGGCCAACTCGGCCGGGCAGGCCGCGATTTACCTGGCCCGGGCCGCGAAGTCGGTAACGCTGCTGGTGCGCGGGTCGGACGTGCGCCAGTCCATGTCGCATTACCTGGTCGAGCAGATCGCCGGGAACCCGCAGATCTCGATCCGTCCCTGCACCGAGGTGACCGCGGCGGACGGCGACGGTCACCTGGAACAGCTCACGCTGCTCGACACCGCGGCCGGCCAGACCGAGACCATCCCGGCCGGCTGGCTTTTCGTGTTCATCGGCGCCCTGCCCCGGACGGACTGGCTGGACGGGGTGGTGATGAGGGACGACAGCGGCTTCGTCGTGGCCGGCCCGGATCTGACGATGGAGGGCGAGCGGCCCCGCGGCTGGCCGCTCGACCGCGCCCCCTACCACCTGGAGACCAGCGTCCCCGGCGTGTTCGTGGCCGGCGATGTGCGCGCCGAGTCCGCGAAGCGGGTGGCCTCCGCGGTCGGTGAGGGAGCCATGGCCGTCATGCTCGTGCACCGGTATTTGGAGAAGCTGTGACCACTCACGATCAGCCGGTCCGGTGCAGCCCCGAGGAGCTGCGCACCCTGTTCCTGTTCGAGAAGCTGTCCGACGAGCAGCTGGCCTGGCTGTGCCGGGAAGGCGAGGTGGTCGAGGTACAGCCGGGCTACGTGTTCCGCGAGGGCGAGCCCGCCGAGTGCTTCTACGTCCTGATGGAAGGCACGGTCGTGCTGTTGCGGCGGGTCGGGCCCGACGAGGTGGAGGTGAACCGGACCTCCGACCGGGGCGTGTACGCCGGCGCGTTTCAGGCCTACGTGGGCGACCGGAGAGCCCAGATGTACACCGGGTCGCTGAAGGTGACCGAGCCGTCGCGGTTCTTCGTGCTCAACGCGGAGAAGTTCGCGCAGCTCATGCGGGAATGGTTCCCGATGGCCATGCACCTGCTGGAGGGACTGTTCTTCGGCAACCAGAGCGCGCGGCGGGCGACCGGCCAGCGGGAGCGGCTGCTGGCGCTGGGGTCGCTGTCGGCCGGGCTCACCCACGAGCTGAACAACCCCGCCGCGGCCGCCGTCCGCGCCACCGCGTCGCTGCGGGAGCGGGTCGCGGGCATGCGGCACAAGCTGGGCGGGATCGCGCACGGCCAATGGCAGCGGGAGACCCTGGAGACCCTGATCCGGCTGCAGGACGAAGCGGCCGAACGGGTCTCCAAGGCGCGGGCGCTGGACCCGATCGAGGCGTCGGACGCCGAGGATGCGGTCGCCGACTGGATGGACAGCCACGGCATCGCCAACGGCTGGGACCTCGCGCCGGTGTTCGTGCAGGCCGGGCTGGACCCGGCGTGGCTGGACCAGGTGGCGGCGGCCGTCGAGCCGTCGGTCCTGGACGGGGGGCTGCGGTGGCTGAACTACACGGTCGACACCGAACTGCTGATGAACGAGATCGAGGACTCCACCACCCGGATCTCGACCCTGGTCGGCGCGGCGAAGCAGTACTCGCAGCTGGACCGGGCCCCCTACCAGCCGGTTAACGTGCACGAACTGCTGGACAGCACGCTGCT
>DASQSC010000447.1:0-2078 GCA_035642555.1 Streptosporangiaceae bacterium
TGCCGCACGGCAGCCCCTCGGACAGCCGCCAGGCGGCCTGCCACATGGTCAGGCGGATCGCGGCCACGTCGACGTGGGCGTCGGCGAGCCGCTGCGCCACCGCCTGGAAACCGCCGATCGGCTTGCCGAACTGGGTGCGGGTGCGGGCGTACTCGGCCGTGAGTTCCAGCGCGCGCTCGGTAACCCCGGCCTGGAGCGCGCAGAGCCCGACGGTGGCGGCGGAGACCAGCCACTCCGCGGCCGCCGCGCCGCCCGCTACCCCGTCCGCGCCGGGCACCTCGTCCGCGCCCGGTACCCGGTCCGCGCCGAGCACCCGTTCCGGGCCGGCCGGGACGGCGTCCAGCACCACCCGGCCGGCGCTCTCCCCGCTGCTGAGCCGTTGCCGCTCGATCGTGACCCCGCCGTCTGCCGGGGACACGAGGAAGACCCGCACCCCTTCCGGTGCCGCCGCCGGGACCAGCATCAGCCCGGCCTGCGGGGCCGCTGGCACGGTGGTCTTGACCCCGGTCAGCCGCCAGCCGCCGGCCCGGTCAGGCTCCGCCCGGGTGGCGGGCGCGGCCGGGTCGTCGCCGTCTTCCTCGGCCAGCGCGGCGGTGAGGATGAACTCGCCGTGTGCCGCGGGCCGCGCCCACCGCCGCTGCTGTGCCCCGCTGCCGAACCGGGCGAGGGCGCCGGCGCCGAGCACGATCGAGGGCAGGTAGGGCACCGGGGCCACGGCGCGCCCCAGCTCGGTCAGTACCGAGCACTGCGCCAGCAGGCCGAGCCCGTCTCCGCCAGCCGCCGCCGGGAGCGTGGCGGCCAGCACGCCGGCGCTGCCCAAGGCTGCCCACAGCACAGGATCGAACCGGTCCGGGCCGGCCTCCGCCTCCCGCAGCCGCTGCGGTGTCAGGCCGGTGAGGATCTTCCTGGTCAGGGCGGCGAGCTCGTGCTGCTCCTCGGGCTGGGGGAAGTCCATGATTCACTCCTGGCGGAGGTCCTAGCGGCGGCTGACCGGGAGCCCGAGCGCCGTGGCCGCGATGATATCGCGCTGTACCTCGTTGGTACCGCCGCCGAAGGTCAGGATCAGCGCGCTGCGGTGCATCCGCTCGACCCGGCCTGCCAGCACCGCGCCCGGCGACCCGTCCCGCACCAGCCCGTTCGCGCCGAGCACCTCCATCAGCAGCCGGTAGGCCTCGGTGGCGAACTCGGTGCCGAAGACCTTGGTGGCCGAGGCGGCGGCCGGGCTCAGCCGCTCCCGGCCCGTGCCCGCGTCCGCCCCCGCGCCCATGTCCGCCCCCGCGCCCGCGTCCGTTCCCGCGCTCGCCTCCGCCCCCGCGCTCGCCCCCGCCGCGATCTGCCAGTTGATCAGCTTGAGGAACTCCGCCTTCGCGTGCACCCGGGCCAGGCTGAGCCGGACCCACTCGGCGTCGATGACCCGCTGGCCGCTGGCCAGCCGGGTGCCGCGGGCCCATTCGGTCACCTCGCGCAGCGCGGTCTGCACCGGGGCCGCCGAGGTCAGCGCGACCCGCTCGTGGTTGAGCTGGTTGGTGATCAGGGGCCAGCCCTGGTTCTCCTCGCCGACCAGGGCCGAGGCCGGCACCCGGACGTCGGAGTAGTAGGTGGCGCTGGTCGTCGGCCCGGCCACGGTGCGCACCGGCGTCCAGGAGAACCCGGGGGCGCTGGTCGGCACGATGAGGATGGACAGGCCCCGGTGCCGGGCCGCCGGCCTTTCCCGGCCAACCGGCCCCGGCCGACCTCCCGGCGGGTCGGTGCGGCAGGCCAGCCACACGTAGTCGGCGTACTGGATCAGGCTGGTCCACATCTTCTGGCCGTTGACCACGTAGTCGTCGCCGTCGCGGACCGCGCGGGTCCGCAGCGACGCCAGGTCGGTGCCCGCCTCCGGCTCGGAGTAGCCGATCGAGAAATGGATCTCCCCGGCCGCGATCCGCGGCAGGTAGAACGCCTTCTGCCCGGCGGTGCCGTACTGCATGATCGTCGGGCCGACCGTGTTGATGGTCAGGAACGGGACCGGGACGCCGGCGGCCGCGGCCTCGTCCAGGAAGATCAGCTGGTCGGTCAGGGGCGCGTCGCGGCCGCCG
>DASQSC010000448.1:0-6049 GCA_035642555.1 Streptosporangiaceae bacterium
GTCGGGCGGGTCGACGAACGGGAAGCCGGCCGGCTCGCCGAGCCCGAGCGCGGCCATCCGCAGCAGCACCGAGGCCAGGCTGGTGCGCAGGATTTCCGGGTCGGTGAACTCGGGCCGGGACGCGAAGTCCTCCTCGCTGTAAAGCCGCAGGCAGATCCCGTCGGAGGTGCGCCCGCAGCGGCCTTTGCGCTGGTTGGCCGACGCCTGCGAGATCGGCTCGATCGGCAGCCGCTGCACCTTGGTCCGGTTGCTGTAACGGGAGATCCGGGCGGTGCCCGCGTCGATCACGTACCTGATGCCGGGAACGGTGAGCGAGGTCTCAGCCACGTTGGTGGCCAGCACCACCCGCCGCCGGCCGCCGGTGCCCAGCTGACTCTGCTTGCTTCTTTCGCCTCCGGCAAACACTCGCAGCTGCTCCGCCGACGACAGGCGCGCGTAGAGCGGCAGCACCTCCAGGTCGTCCTCGCCGGCCAGGGCGTCGGCGGTGTCGCGGATCTCGCGCTCGCCGCTGAGGAACACCAGGATGTCGCCGGGTCCCTCGGCGCGCAGCTCGGCGATGCCGTCGCTGATGGCCTGCACCTGGTCCCGCGGCTCGGCACCCGGGTCATCCGGATCGGCGAGCGGCCGGTACCGGACCTCCACCGGGTAGGTGCGGCCGGACACCTCGATCACCGGCGCGTCCCAGAAGTGTGTACTGAACCGCTCCGGGTCGATGGTGGCGGAGGTGATGATGAGCTTGAGATCGGGGCGGGCCGGCAGCAGCCGCTTCAGGTAGCCGAGGATGAAGTCGATGTTCAGGCTGCGCTCGTGCGCCTCGTCGATGATGAGGGTGTCGTAGCGGCGGAGCTGCCGGTCGCGGGCGAGCTCGGCCAGCAGGATGCCGTCGGTCATGACCTTGACCTGGGTGGCGTCGCTGGACGTGTCGGCGAACCGCATCTTGAAGCCGACCGTCGTGCCGGGCTCGGTGCCGAGCTCGCGGGCGATCCGCTCGGCCACGGTGCGGGCCGCGATCCGCCGCGGCTGGGTATGGCCGATCTGGCCGGCGGTGCCGCGGCCGAGCTCAAGGCAGATCTTGGGAAGCTGGGTGGTCTTGCCGGAGCCGGTCTCGCCCGCCACGATCACCACCTGGTGGCCGGCGATGAGCCTGGCGATCTCCTCCCGCCGCTGGCTGACCGGCAGCTCGGCCGGGTAGGAGATCGCCAGCCCGGTCGCGGCGGGGTGGCGCGCGGCTGGCAGGGACACGCCTCAGCGGGCGGCGCGGTCGCCCCGCGGCCGGCGTCGCAGCGCCGGCTCGGCCAGCGCGGGCGGCTGCCAGCCCGCGTCGGCCTGATTCAGGGTGGTGCCGGGCGGGACGAGCTGGTCGATGCGGTCGAGCACGTCGTCGTCCAGCGCCACGCCGGTGCCCGCCAGCAGGTCGGTGAGCTGGTCCATGGTGCGCGGGCCGATGATCGCCGAGGTCACCGCCGGATGGGAGATCACGAACGCGATCGCCAGGTGGGTGAGCGAGCAGCCGGCGTCGGCCGCGATCTTGATGAGCTCCTCGACCACCTCCAGCTTGCGGGCGTTGCCCGGCAGCGACGGGTCGAACCGGGCGGGGATCCGCTGCGCCCGGCCGCTGGTCATGTCCACCCCGGTGTCGCGGCGGTACTTGCCGGTCAGCCAGCCGCCAGCGAGCGGGCTCCAGGTGATCACGCCCATGCCGTACCGGGCGCAGGCGGGCAGCACGGCCGATTCGGCGCCCCGGGCCAGGATGGAGTAGGGCGGCTGCTCGCAGCGGAACCGCTCGTACCCGCGGCGCTCGGCCGCCCATTGCGCCTCGACGATCTGCTCGGCCGGGAAGGTCGAGGAGCCGATCGCGCGGACCTTGCCGGCCCGGATCAGGTCGGTCAGGGCGGACAGGGTCTCCTCGATGTCGGTGGCCGGGTCCGGGCGGTGCATCTGGTAGAGGTCGATGTAGTCGGTGCGGAGCCGGCGCAGGCTGTTGTCGACCTCCCGGACCAGCCACCGCCTCGAGTTGCCGGCCATGTTCGGGTCGTCGCCCATGACGCCGTGCGCCTTGGTGGCCAGTACCACCTGGTCCCGCCGTCCCGCCAGGGCCTTGCCGACGATCTCCTCCGACTCGCCCCGCGAGTAGACGTCGGCGGTGTCGATGAAGTTGAGGCCGGCGTCCAGGGCCGCGTGAATGATCCGTACCGAGTCGTCGTGGTCGGGATTGCCCCAGCCGCCGAACATCATCGCCCCCAGGCAGTAGGGACTGACCTTGATGCCGGTTCCGCCGAGTGCGCGCATCCGCATGCGAGTGCTCCTCCGGGGTCGCCGCGTAACAGTGCCGCCAGTCTCTCTATCGTCTCAGCACCGCGGCGCGCAGCGGGACTCGCCCTAAGGGAGCATCTGGCGGGTGTCGAAGGCGTGCCGCAGCATGTCGAACCGCAGCATCAGGTCGGCGATCCGCTGGATCGAGCGGGCGTCGGTGGTCAGCGGATAGGTGGGGAGCGTCTCGATCGCCCCGGTCGAGGGCGGAAGCTGGGCGAAGTGCTGCATGCCCTGCTGGACCGCGGCCGGGTCGGTGGCGGCGATCCGCTGGCCTGCCAGGAACGCGCGGCGGAACGCGGCCGCCGTCTTCGGGTACTTCCGCTGCCACGACTGGGTGACGACGATCCCGCCGATCGGGAAGTTCTGGGTGGTGCCCTGGTCGGTGTCGGCCAGCGGCTGCGCGCCGATCGTCTCCTCCGCGCCGGTCACGAACGGCTCCGGCAGCCACGCCGCGTTCACCTCATGGTTCTGCAGGGCCTTGGCCATCTTCGGGAAGTCAACGGCCTTGAAATGCACGTGGTCCTTCTGCGGCTGCATCGCGTTGTCGCTCAGCACCGAGGTGATCAGCAGCGTGCCGATGTTGTTGAGCACGTTGACGCCGATCGTCTTGCCCGCCAGGCCGGCCACGCTGTGGATGGGGGAGCCGGCCGGGACCAGCAGTTCCTGCACGTTCGGCCCCATGACCGAGGCCGCCGCGAGGATCCGCAGCTTCGCGTTCTGGTCCGCGTCCGCGAGGATGTAGGAGACGTAGTTGCCGAGCGACACGTCGATCTTGCCTGCCAGCTGCTGGTTGATCACCGTGGCGGAGCTGACCGCCGGGACGATCTTGACGTTCAGGCCCTGGGCCTTGAACAGCCCGCGCTGCTCGGCGATGTACAGTCCCGCCGAGTCTGCCGCTGGCACCGCGGCTACGGTCAGGTTGTGCTTCTCCACCTGGGGCGGTGTCGCCTGGCCGCTGCTGGCGGAGCAGCCGGCGGTGAGCAGGGCGAGCGCGGCGGCAGCAGCGGCAGCGGCCCTGGGCAGGCGCGGAAACCGGTATGTCATGTCAGGTGATCGCCTCAATCCCCGCTCCGGACCGTGACGAACACTAGGCAGAGTCGCGGCTGAAATCAACCGATTCCGGCCATCTCGCATCAGAGTGGTGATCGCCGGGCAGTCAGCTGCCCGCCCGCCGGGCAGCCAGGCGGGCCGTCCGGCCAGCGGTCCGGCCGCGAGGGTCACCGGCCGCCGGCGCCGTGCCCGGCCAGGAAGCCCATGACCAGGTCGGCGAACTCGGAGGGCCGTTCCAGGTGAGGGGAGTGACCGCAGCCGGCCAGCACGTGCTCGGTGTAGCGGCCGCCGGCCGCCTGGTACCGGTCCAGCACCGCCCGTAGCTGGCCGGCCATCGGCTGGGCCGGGAACACGTCGGGGCCCGGCCAGCCGGGGACCGCCCCGAGCGCGCCGAGGTTGCCGAGATCGACCAGCGAGGCGTCGGACACGATCTGGTCCGCCTCGCCGCGGATCCACAGCACGTCCGGCCGGTCCGCGACCGCGGCGAACCCGGACAGGTCGCAGAACCTGGGCGAGATGGCGTTGTTCACCCCCCGCTCGCCGGGCGCAGCGCCCGGCCAGTTCGGCGAGGCCACGACGTCCCCGGGATAGTGGTCGTCGCCGGTGGCCATCGCCAGCATCGCGTCCACCAGGTCATCCTCCAGCGCCGGCAGGAACGAGGCGGGCGGCCGCACGTACAGCGAGGTCAGCACCTGCCGGGGGGAGGCCGGGTCGTCGGCGCCCCGGTCGCCGGCCGCGATCCGCCGGACCATTTCCGGGTTGGCGGTGCCGCCGCCCGACCCGGCGTAGTCCGGCCAGCACGGGGCACCGGCCTCGTCGCGGGTGCCGCCGAACCCGAACGGCGACATCGGGCTCTCCAGCACGATGGAGGCGACCGTGCCCTGGTGGTCGATCGCGTATTGCATCGCCACCCCGCCGCCCAGCGACCAGCCGAGCAGGTGGACCCGCTGGCCGGACGGGACCAGGCCGCCCTCGGTGAGGAGGGCGTGCAGGTCGTCGGCGAAGTCCCGGAGGCCGCGCCGGGCGTCCACCGGCGCCGGCTCCGACCCGCCGAAGCCCCGCAGGTCCGGCGCGAGGCAATGGCAGCGCCCGGCCAGCAGCGGCATGATCTCGGCGAAGAACCTGGCGGCCGACACGTTGCCGTGCACCAGCACCAGCGCCGGCGCGTCCGCCGGGCCTGCCTGCAGGACATGCGTGCGCAGCCGCGAGGTGGTGATCAGGGTCCCGGTGACGCCCGCGGGCAGTGACGACATGGCGGTCATTATCCAGCACCGTGCCCGGCCCGGCCGCGCCGCTGGCGGCAACCCGCTCAGGCGGATGTCGTAACCGCGTCGCAGATGTGCTGCCACGCCTGGGTGACGTGGCGGCGCTCGGTGCGGGTGCCGCCGATGGCCATGCGCAACGCGACCCGCCCGCCGACCTTGGTGTGGGTCAGATAGAGATCGCCGGCCCCGTTCAGGCGTTCCATCAGGTCGAGGTTCGCCCGGTCCTGGTCCGCCGGGCCGGTGCTGCGGAGGCGGAAACACACGAGGCCTAGCGGATGCGGGGCGACCAGTTCGAACCGGTCGTCGGAGTGAACCAGGGCGGCGAACTCGGCGGCCAGATTCACGTGCCGGCGGATGTGGGCGCGCAGGCCCTCGGCGCCGTACCAGCGGATCACGGCCCACAGCTTGAGCGCCCGGAACCGGCGGCCGAGCGGGATCTGCCAATCGCGGTAGTCGACGACCGCGCCGGACTCGCTGGCCTTGTTCCGCAGGAACTCCGGGAGTATGGACAGCGCCGCCACCAGGTCTGCGCGGTCGGCCACCCAGAACGCGTCGCAATCGAAGTTGGTGAGCAGCCACTTGTGCGGGTTGGTGGCATAGGAGTCGGCGTACTCGGCCCCCTCGTTGACCCAGCGCAGCTCCGGGCACACGGCGGCCACGCCGGCATACGCGGCGTCGATGTGGAGCCAGACGCCACGCTCGCGGCAGATCTCCGCGATCGCGCCGACCGGGTCGATTGCGGCCGTCGACGTGGTGCCCACGGTCGCCATCACCATCACCGGCGTCACGCCGGCCGCCGCGTCGGCCTCGATCAGGCGGCGCAGGCGCCGCGGATCCATCGCCTGAGTCTGCGGGTCTACCTCGACCTTGCGCAGCGCTCGCTCGCCGAGGCCCGCGATGACGACCGCCTTGTCGATCGCCGAGTGCGCCTCGGCCGATGCGTACACGGCGTACCGGCCGCCCGCGCCGTCGGCTCGTACCGATCCCGAGCTCGCCCGCTGCAGCGCGGCCGCCAGGGCGACCAGCACCGAGCTGGAAGCGGTGTCCTGGATGACGCCGCCGCCGGGACCGTCCGAGCCGAACCGGCCCGGCAGGCCGAGCAGCTCGGCCAGCCAGTCCAGCGTCAGCTGCTCCAGCTCCGTGCAGGCCGGGCTGGTCGCCCATAGCATGCCCTGCACGCCAAGCCCGGACGACAGCAGGTCGCCGAGCACCGCCGGCCCGGAGGCGTTCGCCGGGTAGTAGGCGAAAAACCGCGGATGCTGCCAATGCGTCACGCCCGGCAGCACCACCCGGTCCATATCGGCCAGCAAGGCCTCGAACGGCTCACCCCGCTCGGGCGGGTGCGCCGGCAACCGGCGGCGGACCTCACCTGGCTCTGCCTGAGACCGCACCGGCAGCGATTCAACCCGCTCCCAGTAGTC